>NZ_JJQY01000017.1:0-42079 GCF_000979295.1 Methanosarcina sp. 1.H.T.1A.1
CCGTCTCGTGGGCTCGGAGATGTGTATAAGAGACAGGTGTAGCATCGAGAAGAAGGGCGATAACACCTGCAATAGGTGCCATAAGTGCAACTGCAAATACCATCATAGAAACGAATCCTTCGACATCGTAAGCTCCGGGATTAAAAAGCAAGTAAAAAAACGAGTATATGGCAATGTTGATTGCTGCAAAAATGATAGGATCAGTGTATCCTCCGGTCTTTGGCATTTCCCTGTAAAAATGAGATGGGCTTTTCATAACTTCTTTCCAGGTCCCGATGTAATCAAAACGTGTCATGGTAAATAATATTAAGAAGTTTTATTTATATTTGATCTCCAAGAAATGTAAACATAGATGGCTCTGAAAATACGGATTTCTGACAAAAAAATCGAAATAATAGTTTTTTAATCGTTGTCTCTCAGGACGAAGAATACGTTACCATGTTTTCCTTCTCGGACCCGACTAAAGTAAGAAAAAGCAGAAAATATTGATAATTACGCTATCGAGGGACGAGATATAGTAATTGTTGAACACATGCTCGAATATGAAATTAAAGCTGAGAATTCGGTTTTCTAAATGCTGTGATAGTATTGCAGACAATAGCAGGTCAGCACCCTTTCGTTAATGGGAACAAGAGAACCGGAATAGCTACTGCAATAATGATTTTGAGAAATGAAGGATACAGGCTGACAGTTGATGATAATAATGATTTTATAGTTGCTGTGGCAACGCCGGAGAAGAATTTATCGGTTGAACATATTGTGGATTGGGTGAGAGAGAATTCTGTTTTTGAAGTCATAAGGGAGCTACAATCAATGAATAAAAAATTATAAATTAAGACATTTTGAGATCTTACAAGGCTGGTTTATCAATTCAACTGCTAAGTCTACAGAATCTGTCAGTCAACTCTTTCTGGTTTTTATCAGTTCAGTAGATATTCCAAACTATCGGAAATCTATTTTGTTGCAAGTGATATGTCACTTGTTCCATCTCACCTATGACATTAGAAAGAATAATCACTATCATGCTCATCTTTTTCGATCTTTAATCCTATATTTGAGGATACTATATTGATAGGTACACTAATTGACCCTGCCCAAGTATACATCTCTAAAATTCTAGAAGCTTTTTTGGAACTAACTTGGGATACAACTTCATTCAATGACGGGACAATATCTTTAAGATTACTAATGTAAACAATTTTTGATTTAGGTTTTACTTTATCAAAATGAAGTATAACATCTTTTGATATACTTTTAGTAGATACTATAACTGCGTAGTTTGGTTTATACAGATCAATTCGACTGCTAAAAGCATATGCATGTCCCATAGAAAACTCGTTGTCTTTTAGTTCAAACATACAAAGAGCTCCATCGACATCTACAAAAGCATCTATTTCTTCTGCCCCATCACGCAAGTTAAGTAGTATTTGGTTATTTGAAATACCAAGTTTCCGGAGATTATCAACTAATTTGACTGTAGTCCAGTAGCTTTGATCTAACATTTTTCTTAAAACAATATTAGGGGTAAAAAGTTTCTCGTACCGTTCTTCCGAAATAAGTTTGCCACAAGAACACTTTACTCCAACTTCGATCATTTTATTAACAACATCTAGAGAGTTTACTCTGTTAATTTGATTAGAGGTATCTCGACAAATAATAACGTATTCCTCGTTGATAAGCTCTGATTCGACTAACCTATGAATGTGCTCAGTTATCTCTTCAGGTTTTGCGATCTTTTTTTTATTTAAGTCTGATTCTAGAATTGCGCCTGATTGCCTGATAGTGATTGTAATATCACGTATCGCTTGATTCTCTAATATAGTGGCAAGCCTTATTTCTTCTTCAGTAACGGTATCAGCAGATACAAACTTATTATTCTCTTCTTTGGAAAGTTCTAAAAATTTAGGGTTGATTGTTTGACAACGAGTCCATTCTACATCACTTATGTGTAAAGCTTCTGACAAAACACCAATGAAATGATTTAGATGTTCTATCTTTTCTTTATCCCCGATATAACCAACTTCAATTTTAAGTTTATTTTCCTTATTGTTTTTCAAGTCAGTACTTTCACTGGGAAAATCAAAAAGACTGGATTGATTGGCTACTTTTTCGTAGATCACAATATAAAGAAGGCTTTCTCTATCTGGAGAATAAAAAATTTCACCTTTAAGAGGCAAATTATTTTCTTTTTCGTATGAGAAAGACATTCTTCTTCTATAGCCCATGTATCTTAAAGAGTCATAGTCCATTCCAAAATTTAAGGCATTATCTATTTTGGCATTCTCATCGAAAACTTTCAAAAATTGAGATTTCGCTTTTGTAATTAAAGGAGTATAATTATGCTTTCCCAAATTCGTAATTATATCATCCAGTGAAATATCATTTTCACAAAGTCTCTCTTTTCCATATATTATACAAGTCATTAAGTGTCACTGTGAGCTTTTATTAAAAAACTGTAATGTATCTATAATAAGTTTGTCTTTTCGATCCCTCTTAAAACTCATGGTACAAATACTCCATTGCTTGCAGATAGGTGCGCCAGCGCAATTTCGATTTCTAAAAAACTGCTTCAAGATAAAACTAGGAGTTACGCACTTGAGATCAAAAATCAAGCACAATAAACGTTGTAGTTAAATATGAGTATTAAACCGTGAAATGTTTATCGCTATTGATTTCTCGTTTCAACCGCGTAAGTCCTAAAAACAAAAACTTTATATCCGTATTTTACGTACTTCTTCCCGCAGTGTTGTACATAGATGTGCGTCGTATTCCAATTACGTAAAAAAGCGACGAAATATCCAGATATATTTTCCAGGATTCTCAAAACAATTTTGGTAGATGATTTGAGAATGCAGGTTCGTTTTCAACCTCATTTTATTACTTTGAGGCTTGTCTAAATTTATCCAGTTCATTAAAGTATTCCTACGATCCGAGATGAGTTTATTTGACTGAAAAAAAACTGTTAATGGGTAATGAAGCCATTGCACTTGGAGCGATAGAAGCTGGCGTACAGGTAGTTACCGGGTATCCGGGAACTCCCTCGACCGAAGCTCTGGAGACAATTCTCCGGTATGCGGACAGGTGCGGGATTTATACCGAATGGTCGAGCAACGAAAAGGTTGCACTTGAAACAGCTGTAGGGGCGGCTTATTCCGGGGCAAATGTGCTTGTGACCATGAAACAGGTAGGGTTAAATGTAGCATCCGACCCCCTGATGAGCCTGACCTACATAGGGGTAAAAGGGGCTCTTGTCCTGCTTGTTGCCGATGACCCGGGGCCTCATTCCTCTCAGACTGAGCAGGATACGAGGGCTTTCGGGCATTTTGCAAATATCCCTGTCCTTGACCCTGCAAACCCGCAGGAAGCTTACGAGCTTACAAAACTGGCTTTTGAGCTTTCGCATGAATTCGAAATTCCGGTCATCCTCAGGACTACCACGCGGGTTTCTCACAGTTGCGGGGATGTGGAGCTCGCAGCCGCAGAACCTGCTCCGGTTGAAGCTTCCTGTGAAGGCTTTATAAAGGACAGGCGCTGGACTATTTTTCCAAGGCTTACTGCCGAGAGGCACCCCTGGCTTGAAAACGTACAGGTGCAGCTTTCCGAGCGCTTTTCAGGGCTTCCGTACAATTCCGTTTCTGGAAGCGGAAAAATCGGGATCATAGCCTCAGGGGTTTCAGCTCTCTACGTAAAGGAGGCTGTAAAGGGCTTTGAAGAGGTTTTCACCCTATTCAGGGTAGGGACAGTGTATCCTTTCCCTGAAAAGGCAGCCCTTTCCTTCTTAAAGGGCATCGAAAAACTGATCGTGGTCGAAGAACTTGACCCTTATCTTGAAGAACAGGCCCTCCAGCTTGTCGGAAAGGCTCACCTGCCTGTTGATATCTATGGAAAAAAGAACGGCTTTTTCCCGGTGAGCGGGGAATACAATGTTGATATTGTTATTGACAGCGTCAACAAAGTGCTTGCAGACCTTGGAGAAACAGCCAGCCTTTCCCATGCTTCCCCTGCGATTTTGAGAGGGGAGCTTCCGCCTCTGCCAGTCCGGGCTCCTACCCTCTGTGCGGGCTGCATGCACAGGACCGTTTTTTACGCATTCAAGCAGGCTGCAAAACAGCTTAAAAAGAACTCTCAGGTCGAGACTATTTTTTCCGGGGATATTGGCTGTTATACCCTTGGGAACGCCCACCCTCTCAATATGGTTGACACCTGCCTCTGCATGGGGGCAGGGATGAGTATAGCAGGAGGGCTTTCCCGCACGAACCCGGAGGCAAAGCAGGTGGCTTTTATC
The DNA here is from genome assembly GCF_000979295.1 of Methanosarcina sp. 1.H.T.1A.1. NCBI lineage: Archaea > Methanobacteriati > Methanobacteriota > Methanomicrobia > Methanosarcinales > Methanosarcinaceae > Methanosarcina > Methanosarcina sp. 1.H.T.1A.1. The sequence goes on from NZ_JJQY01000017.1 coordinate 4,286, forward strand.
GGGGATTCTACCTTCTTCCATTCAGGCATCCCTGCTGTGGTAAATGCTGTCTACAACGGAGCTGATGTTACCCTTGCAGTCCTTGACAACCGCACAACTGCCATGACAGGGCACCAGCCGCATCCCGGAATCGGAGTGACGGCCCTTGGAAGTCCCTCAAAAGCCATTGACATTGCCGGCGTGGTCCGGAGCTGTGGAGTTGAGTTTGTAAGGACCGTGGAAACAGGAAGCCTGGAAAACTGCGTGGAGGCGGCAAAGGAAGCCATGGAATTTAAGGGTCCTTCCGCGGTCGTGTTCAAAGGAAAATGTGTCGGGATTACAAAATCCTTTACACGCTTTGCAATTGATCCTGACAGCTGTACAGGCTGTGGGTTCTGCGTAAAGCAGCTCGGCTGCCCTGCCATTTTCCTCCCTGCAGGAGAAGACAAGCCTCTCATCCAGGACAGCTGCAGCGGCTGCGGGCTCTGTGCTCAAATCTGTCCTTCGGGAGCCATAAGGGAAGACGGGGTGAAGAAATGAAGGACGAAGGAACTAAGGGTGAAGGAATGAAGTATGATATTCTGATTGCAGGCGTTGGAGGGCAGGGTGTTGTGCTTGCTTCCCGCATGCTTGCGCTTGCTGCAATGAAAGCCGGGTTCCGTGTGAGCACTGCCGAAACCATAGGCATGTCCCAGAGGGAAGGTTCGGTAAGCAGCCATATCAGGATCGGAGATGAAATCCCGGGTTCCCTGATTCCTGCAGGGCAGGCAGACCTGCTTATAGGGCTTGAACCTGCAGAAACCGTAAGAAACCTGCCTTTCCTGAAAAAAGACGGGAAAATCATAGTGAACTCTCATGCTATACCCCCTGCATCAAAGCCCCCGGGAAGTCCTGAATATGATCCTGCAGCTTTGCTGGCCTTTCTGGAAGCCCATGTTCAGGGTATACTTTGCCTTGATTTTACACAGCTTGCAGAAGAAGCAGGCACATACAGGGCTGCAAATGTTGCAATGCTTGGAGCGGCTGCCGGCACAGGTATGCTGCCTTTTTCAAGAGAAATTATTCTGGCAGTACTTGAAACCGAAATTCCTGAAAAACACAGGGCTGTAAACAGGGCTGCGTTTGAAGGTGCGATCGAAAGAATTAAGCTAATCCCCGGGCAACCAGACGGGGAACAGAAGGTGAAATTAAATGTATGAAGCATCCTTGGAGTCTGAGCTCGATCCGGATGTCCAGCTCTACCACCCCAAACTCTCGGAAGAAGATACCTTCGTAAAATTGAAGGGACTGCTTAAACGTGTGGTTGAAGGAAGCCCATTTTACCAGAAGAAGTTCAAGGAAGCAAACGTGGATATAGAGAATATCAGGTCTCTTGAAGACCTGAAACTCCTTCCTTTCACACACAAAGAGGAACTGAGGGATGCCTATCCCCTCGGGCTGCAGACCGTGCCCGATTCAGAGATTGTCAGGATCCATTCATCCTCCGGGACAACTGGTAAGCCTGTCATTATTCCCTATACTCGAAAAGACGTTGATGTCTGGGCAGAGCTGGTGATGCGCTGCTACATGCTGGCAGGCCTTACCAACCAGGACAGGATTCAGATTACACCCGGGTACGGGCTCTGGACCGCAGGGATAGGGTTCCAGCTCGGAGCCGAGCGCCTTGGAGCGATGGCAATACCCACAGGTCCCGGAAACACCGAAAAACAGCTTGAGATGCTTACGGACCTGAAGTCCACAGCCCTTGCAAGCACCTCTTCCTATGCGATTTTGCTTGCTGAAGAAATTGAAAAGCGCGGCTTAAAAGACCAGATCAACCTCAGGGTCGGGATTGTGGGTTCCGAACGCTGGAGCGAAAAGATGCGCAACAGGATTGAAACCGAACTCGGGATCGAGACCTTTGACATCTACGGGCTGACCGAAATCTACGGGCCGGGAATTGCCCTTGACTGCTCTTACCATGAGGGAATGCACTACTGGTCCGACTACCTGCTCTTTGAAATCATTGACCCGATAACGGGAGAACAGCTCCCAGAAGGTACTCTCGGGGAACTTGTAATTACCACCCTTGCAAAGGAAGGAGCACCTCTGATCCGCTACAGGACAAGGGACCTGACGCGCATAATCCCCGGGCTCTGTAAATGCGGCTGCCCTTTCCCCAGAATTGACAGGATCCTTGGAAGGTCTGATGACCGCATAAAGATTAAGGCAGTAAATATCTATCCCGGCCAGATCGAGGATATAATCCACAGGGTGCCCAGGGTCAGCAGTGAATACCAGATCCTCCTTACCCGCAAAAACGGCAGGGACAGTATGACCTTCAAAGTTGAAATTGAAGGGGCAGAAGATCCTGTAAAGAAAGAACAAACTGAAAAAGCCCTGGGAAAAGCGTTCAAGGACTTTATAGGGGTGAGCGTGGATATTGTGGGTGTTAAGCTCGGGGAACTTCCAAGAAGCATGAAAAAGACAAAAAGAGTAATCGATGAAAGGGAACTTTAAAATCCTTTCATCATTTAACCTACCTGTTTCATTACCCTTTATTTATTTCTCTTTTTTATTTTCCTTTTTTATTGACCTGTTTCATCGTCAATATCTGTTTCATCATCAATATCAGTTAGCCTGCTCCTTGGAGCATATTCCATTTTAGTTCCTTTTGCTGGGGCGGATTTTTCAGGAGACTTTTCCTTCTGAATATCTGTCTTGTACACGATAGTCCTGTAAGGATACGGAATTTCGATACCTTCACTGTCAAAGCGCCTTTTAATTGCTTCCCTTATTTCACACCCTGAACTGTATGCATCGCTCCTGTCCTTAAACCAGACCAGCAGGCGGAGGTTTACGGAAAAATCCCCAAGATCTGTCACGTATACTTTAACCTCTCCTCTTTCCCTGAAATCCGGGTCTACAGTATGCAGCACGGACAGGTCCATGAATCCGTTTGCAAGGGTTTCGGGTTTCAGGAAACTGGGCTTTATAACACTGTGCTTCATGGTCTGGGGAGGCATGACCAGAGGATGCTTTCGGGCTTCTTCAATCATGATTTTTTTTGCCAGGCTAATATCAGAATCATAACCGATTCCAACGTTTATTGGCCAGATAACTGCAGGATCTTCTATGGTCCAGTTGATTACTGCCTCATTGCTGATTATTGAGTTAGGGATGATAAGGCGCCTGTTATCCCAGGTTATAATAACCGTATGCCTGAGGTTGAGGTCCGTAACCTTTCCGTATTCGTTCATAATATTCAGCCTGTCTCCAACCCTGAAAGGCTGAAAAAGAGCAAGGGAAATGCCTGCAATAATGTTGCTCAGTGTGCTCTGGGCTGCAAAACCGATTACGATACCGGCAAGCCCTGCCCCTGTAAAGAGGGCTACAGAGAGACTGCGCAGGTCAGGAATACTGAATATTATAATAATTAGACCTACAAAATAGATTGATGCAACCGTAACGTGCCTGAACATCCGGAAAGCCGTGGTGTCCATGCGCAGCTTGCCGCTTGCTTTTGTAAAGTAACTTTCCATAAGGTGGTTTACAGTCCTTGCGACAAGGATGGTTCCCATGCCTATGAAAATGATGAATAAGAGGGTACCGAAGTTAGCCGAGAACCAGGCGAATGATTGATCTAATATTCTGTCAAAATAGGACATATTTTCTGCAAAAGAAGGGGATGAATCTAGGGTTTCGGGGGTATCCATGCCCTCAACCTTTAGCAGGAAGCTTTATATAAATATTGATTAAAAAATACATGAACTGTAAGAGTGTAGTAAATAAAGTTCTGCAAAAAGGATTGAAGCAGTTGGAATGGTTAACAGGTCAGGTTGAGTAAGGGAAACTAATTAAAACAAGAAAGTAAATTTGAGTAAAAAGAAGATTTGAGTAAAAAGAAGATTTGAGTAAAAAGAAGATTTGAGTAAAAAGAAGATTTGAGTAAAAAGAAGATTCCATAAATGGAAATCTCCTTCTTTTCTCTTTTAAGGACTGTTTTTTCTGGTTTTCATTGGGCTCTTACATTACCTTTCAGGGTGACCTCCTCAGGCATACAGATTTTCATCTCTCACAAAGACCCAGTAACCCTCATATGGTTCGATTTCAAGTTCATCTGTTCCAAGCTGGTTCTCGCCTAATGTCCCGTTGAAGTCATTGTAACCGACATACTGGTAGTAGCCTGTAGTGTTGTTGCCCGGCACCCAGGGACCCACAATTTTTGCATACGAGCTGTCAATGGTCGTGAATGCAACTTCCGCAGAGACAGTCTCGTTTACAGGTGAACCCAGCGCGTTCCAGCCCGGATAGGTCTGTAAGCTCGGTGGAGCAGTAACCAGCTTTTTCTCAACTGAAGCAAACTGCTCTGTAGCATTGAACTCGGTTCCGTTGGGAACATTGATCCAGTATCCTTTTAGAGGCTCAATATTTGAGACATCTTCGAAGAGTTTGGTTGAAGCGTTGTAATAAATCAGAGATGTATAGTTCACATCTGAAAGCAAATAATCAACGCTTGTATTGTTGGCTTCGAAAGGCATCGAGAAGAAGTACCAGTTTCCTGTCTGGTCTCCATCTGTCTGATTTCCATCCGTCTGGTTGCCGTCGGTCTGATCCCCATCTGTCTGGTCTCCATCAGAAGGAAGTCCGCTGTCCGGAGGGATGAGCACTTCATCGATTATACAGATAACTCCATTGTTTACAATGATTATCTGTGTGATAGTTACGTTTTGTATTGTGATATTGTCCCCTACTATATTGATTTGAAGTGCATTGCCCTGAATGTTAGTAACGGTATTCATGCTGGCAAGCTGTTCGCGAGTAAACTTCCCACTAATTACGTGGTAGGAGAGAACCTCCCTGAGCAGAGTTGTATTGCTCATGAGTTCATTACGGGTTGCTGCTGGCAGCTTATCGAAGGCTTCGTTACTCGGAATACAGACAGTATAAGGTCCTGTTTCGTTCAGGGTCTGTGTCAGGTTTGCGGCCTGCGTTGCGTTTACAAATTCGGTTAATCTCGTCTGGTTCTGTGCCGCCTCTATGATGTTTTCTCTTGCTATCATTTCGGCAACCGTAATGTTAGCCACGTAGGTTGCATTCTCGATTGCAGCTTCTCCACCCACTTCAGTTGTGTACCAGAAACTGAGGTTGTCCCCATCACTTACCGGGTTCATTCCGAAGTCATTTTCAGCCGGCTCCCCATTTATGTAGACAAACCACATTTCTCCGGTTTGATTATTGTTATTTATGCCCTCTATGCCCTCAAGTGCGAACGACACACTGGTCATGTTGGTCACATTTTCGGTCATGTTCTGCATTAAAGACGCGTTAAAGTCGAGTCCTGTTGCATATAGAGCTCCGAAGTCTGTGAGATTGTTTATTGTATAATTCCGGGAAGCATTCTGCCTGAACTTGACGTTTCCTTCCGTCAGGTTTACAGTATCGTCGTAGAGTACTGTCAGATTTAGTCCTGGTTCTGGTTCCGGCTCGGGTTCCGGCTCAGGTTCCGGCGGGATAAGGACTGCATCTATTACGTGGATTACGCCATTGCTGGCATTTACATCCTGTACTATAATCTTTGCGTCTCCTACAAACACTCCTTCCTCAGTAACATTAACCGGCAGGCTGCTTCCCTGAAGTGTGGTAATGTTGGTCCTGTTAACAACATCTGCTGCCATCAGCCTCTCACCTGCAACGTGATAGAGGAGGACGTTTGTCAATGCGTTTGTGTCGTTAAGGAGAGCTTCAACAGTGCCGTTGGGAAGAGCATTAAAAGCCTCATCGGTAGGAGCAAAGACAGTGTAGGGACCTTCACCTTTAAGGGTCTGGGTCAGGTTTGCAGCCTCAACTGCTGCAAGAAGAGTCGTGAAGTTTCCAGCCTGAGTTGCGGTTTCAATAATATCTTTCTCCTCAGACGGAACCTCTCCTTCTTCTACAGCAACCGTAATGTTAGCCACGTAGGTTGCATTTTCTATTGCGGCTTCTCCACCCACTTCAGTTGTATACCAGAAACTGAGGTTGTCCCCGTCAGTTACCGGGTTCATGCCGAAGTCTCCTTCAGCAGGCATTCCGTTGAGGTAGAGGAACCACATCTCTCCGGTAGTGTTATTGTTCTCGACTCCTTCCATGCCCTCAAGCACAAATGACACACTCATGTTGTCGGTCATATTCCCATCAGTTACGTTGTCGGTCATATTCCCGTCAGCCATGTTCTGCATCACGGAAACGCTAAAGTCGAGTCCTGTTGCAGACAGAGCTCCGAAGTCCGTGAGATTGTCTATTGTATAGCTCTGGGTAGCATTTTCCGGTGTGAAGGTGAAGCTTCCTTCCGTCAGGTTTACTGTATCATTGTACAGCGTTGTCAGATTTAGTCCTGGCTCAGGTTCTGGCTCGGGTTCCGGCTCAGGTTCCGGCGGGATCAGTACAGCATCTATAGCGTGTATTACTCCGTTGCTGGCATTTACATCCTGCACTATAATCTTTGCGTCTCCTACAAACACTCCTTCCTCAGTGACATTTACCGGGAGTTCGCTTCCCTGAAGGGTCGTAATGTTGGTCCTGTTAACAACATCTGCTGCCATCAGCCTCTCACCTGCAACGTGATAGAGGAGGATGTTTGTCAATGCGTTTGTGTCGTTAAGGAGAGCTTCGACTGTTCCGTTTGGAAGCGCGTTAAAAGCCTCATCATTCGGAGCAAAGACGGTGTATGGTCCTTCTCCTTTCAGAGTGTCAGTAAGGTTTGCAGCCCCAATTGCTGCAAGAAGAGTCGTGAAGTTTCCAGCCTGAGTTGCGGTTTCAATTATGTCTGGCATCTGGGCTTCTGTTGAAATTCCAATCTTTACCAGATATTTTGCTTCTCCAAGGACCGGTTCTCCTCCTTCTTCAAGGGCGTACAGGAAGCTGACAGTGTCGCCTGCACTCACCGGGTTCATGCTTATGTCCGCAGTAGCCTGGACGCCATTTATTAAGATGAACCATTTCTCCCGGGTTTCATTGTTGTTCTGGTATCCTTCTATGCTTTCAAGTACGAAGGTCTTCTCGGGCATGTTCCCGTTCATTTCTCCGGCCATTTTCCCAAGGTCCGTTACCTTAAAATCAAGCCCCGTTGCGTAGAGTGCTCCCAGGTCTGTGAAGTTGGAGATCTCATAGCTTGCAGAGGCGTTATTGCTCGGCACAAAGGTAAAGTTGCCTTCTTTGAGGACAACCGTGTCGTTATAGAGTTCCATAGCTGGATTTTCTTCATCCTGTGCCGAACCGGTACAGGTAGCTGCACTTAATAAAAACAAAATAATTAAAGCATAGGCTAAACTGGTTAATTCCGATCTAATCCGAATTCCCCCCTATTTTTCCCTTCAGCAGACCCTACTTCTATTATACTCTAGTCTATTAGATCTGAAACCCCGTTTTTGTCTGGCTGAAGTTTTATTTCGTGTGAATAGGTATAACTTCCAATCTTATATATCATACAAAGAGTATTTGTATTTTCTTATTAATATTATATTATAATGAATAACAGCATTTTTATAAAAATTATTTTAAATCTTATAATAATAAGAGTCCTTTAATCCATCATCTGAGCATTCAGTTTTTTACCTGATTTTTCCTGGGGGAAAACCTCTTTCTCATCCACATTGAGGTTTAAAACCCATATATCTCCTTATTTGTCTTTTTCGGAAACAAGATACAACCCATATCTCAATAACAAATCTCAGTTTCAGGAAAAATCGAAAGAGGGATTTAATAATTATTATTTTTTATTTGTCTCTAAAAAATAGCCTTCTAAAGTTGAAGAAAAGCCTGTAGAATATAAATTCAACACATGTTTTATATATAAATAAACTAAAAAAGAATCAAGCGGATCGGGTTTTGAATTTTACTTAAGGTAGCGTTGGATATAATTAAGTCAAGTTTAACTTATTTTATTCAGGGAGAACATTTTTAATTATGGTCCTCACATGGTCAGATACCGGGTATTACGGGGTTAAAGGTAATAATTGTCCGGAGAGGGTTCACAAGCCCTGTTCTCTTTTACGTCGTCTCGTTAACTTCTGTCGAGTTAACTTTTGTCGAATTACCTTCTGTCGAATTAACTTTTGTCGAATTACCTTCTGTCGAATTAACTTTTGTCGAATTACCTTCTGTAGAGTTAACTTTTGTCGAATTTACTTCTGTTGAGTTAACTTCTGCTGAATTTACTTCTGCTGAATTAACTTCTGTCGAATTTACTTCTGTTGAGTTAACTTCTGCTGAATTAACTTCTGTCGAGTTAACGTCTGTTGCATTACCCCCGGTCTCATTCACAATATCGCCAAGAATACTGTGGTCCTCCCAAATGCTTTCGTTTACACCGTTTTTGTTCTTATTAAAATTCGTATTTTCAAACTGAATCGTGAAAGGCAGTATACCTGTACTGTTATTTTCAGAGAATGTAACCGAAGGGATTTTCGGCTCCGGAACCGTTTTTAATAGAATCAGGAGCCCGACTATCACAATGAGTAAAAAACTGCAGGCATACTTAATTGTTTTTTTCACTTGTTGGGATTTTTTCATTTTTCGTTCTTTCAAATAATGCCGGCCCAGCCACTTATCCAGTTTTTGGACTTCATTTTCCCTCAATTTCAGAATAAAGTCATTGCCTGTAGGGTAATATGCATCACCTTTCAGGCCATTCATGCCTGTGGCTCTTTCCGGGATCAGGGCTTCAAGCAGAACCTTTCCCCCTTCCCCCGGCATCTCCAGGGCATTAATTACGTACTTTAAGAAATCAATTTCATTAGAAGGGCTCAGATGTGCCAGCCCTTTTTTTACCCCGGTTTCAAAAGCTTCTTTCTCGCGCCGATTTCCATAAAAGGAGGCGCTTGCACACAGCCGAAGTAAAGCCGAATCATCCGGGCTTCCCTGTGACACATGAGATGCATTTTCCAGCAGCTGCATAAGTTCGGCAATGAAATTTTCATAAAAAATATTCTTTTCCAGGAAGTGCCGGTGTATCCTTATTTTCTGTTCCTGATCGTCAAGTCTCCGATACAGTTCCATAAGGAAAGCCTCAAGCCTTTTGTTATTTGCAGGCTGCACTTCCCCAAGCGCTGTGATTAAGTCCGCTGCAAGCTCTTCATCATGGATTATAACGAGATGGTCGGCCCGGTGTGTAGTGAGCAGTGCTTCTACAATTATCTTCAGGGCTTTCGGGTTTTTGCGGTACAGTCCAAAAAAGCTGTCCATTGCTCCGGAAGACGCAAAGGTGTCGATTGATTCCGAAGCATTATTTTCAAGCAGGGATTCCAGGACTCGTTCGAAAAACTCTTCCCGGCCCCCGGAATTAGTTTGGAAATGTTTCTGAAAGTCCGGGTTTTCCACGAGCCGGGAGAAGCTTTCGTATAACAGTTCATAATAGCGTCCTGAGTATGAAGGCTGGCCGGGGTAAGGCCGGACTTCTCCTGATTCGAGATAGAAATCGGGGTCAGGTTCTCCAGGACTGACTGAGCTATCCACCGGAGACGGAGAGAGGGAGAGAGCAAAGCTGAAGTCCAGGAAATTTAAGGGGCTGAATTTTGAAATTAAGCTTCCAATAAAGGGAATCCCGTTTGAAAGGTCGGATGTCCTGACTGAAACCCTCTGTCCCGAGAGAAGTTTTCCTGCCGGATATGCAATGCTTTTTGTGGGGACGCCGGTTGTATGGATCCCCTCAAGGTCTCCTGCTTCCCAGAGGCCAAGCACCTGATATCTTATTGTTTCCAGGTTTTCTACATGGGATTTTGCCTCTCTGTAGAATCTTTTGATCAAGCCCATATCTGAAGTGGGAATCGAAGAGGAAGCGGGAGTGGAAATAGAAGTTGAAGCAGTAGAGGACGAGGAAGTGGAAATCGAAGTTGAAGCAGCAGAGGAAGAGAAAATAGAAGTGGTATCATAAGTTATCTCCTCCGGGGCATAACTTGCAATGAAGACAACCCTTTCTTCTCTCCCCCTCGTTATTTTTACAAGGAGACTGCAGCCGAGAAAAATTTCGCCTTTTCGGGTTTCAACGTACAGGGCGCTTCTTTTAATGTCCAGCTGTTTGGCAAGTTCGGCGTATTCTTCAAAGTTATTATTTCCTGCAAGCAGCCTCCCGGTTGAATTGTATACCCCGAAATCAGGAGCCGAACTGTGCAATTTCTCTGACCCTCCAGGGATAAATCTGGGTAACCCTCTGCTGTCCTTCAACCGTCATTCCTTCTTTTGAAAGCTGGGGGGGCAGCGTTGCATCCACACTAACAGTATATAAATAGACGGGGACCTTCTGGGCTCTGTGCCGGATCTCTCTGAAAGTATCCATTTTGCTCATGAGGTCATAGACTTCCTGTTCTATTTCCTGAGCTGCTTCCGAATCTTCTGAAATTTCGGACAGGTCCTTGAATTTATCAATTTTTGTTACCACAAGGGCGTATGACTTCTCACTTCCCAGGATATCAATAAGCCGCGAATAAAGCCCGAACAGCCGGGTCAATTCTTTTCTCCCTTCCTGCTGGTAATTAAGGAGGTAATCCCCATCTACCAGAAATATGATTTCTCCGGCAGTTTCCATTTTTTTGTAGATGGAGGCAAGAATTAAATTGTGGAATTCTCCCCTGAGTTCCTTTGCATAGTCTTTCTTCAGCAGTTCCAGAAAGCTGATTGTCCCTATTTGCCTGTAAATGGTATTCGCGTTAAAACGTTCAAGCTTTTCCGTCAGGTTTTGGACAGCTGAGGCGTATTTTTCGGGTTCGAGATCTTCTGTATATTCCCCACTGTAATCAACAAAGGAGAATTCTATCGGAATCGCTCCTTTTTTCCCGGATAACTCATACATTGCCATATCAGCACGGCCGGTGCTCTTTGGCATGTTTCCTGCTTCCAGTTCTGCCAGCATTGATTCGATTCTTAGCCTGTTTTCGTTCACTTTAGAGAGATTTCCCTGCATGTCATATGAAATAATAATTTCCCGGTGAGTGCCGTCGTAAAAATTAACAAAGTGGTTGTACAGGGCAAGCAGAAGAAGGGTTTTACCTGACCTCGAAGGCCCGTATACAAAGACCTCTGAAATCCGGATGTCGCTTATAAGTTTTGTTGACATCAACAGGGCAAGCACTACCAGAAGGGCAAAACCCAGATTTTTTGGCTCTTCTGCGCCGCTTTCTAATAACTGTTGAATCCTTTCAATAGAGAGGGGGGACATGAGTCCCAGCAGCTGGACGAAGAGGTATACCGCCAGGGCAAAAAAGAAGAGCCTGGACCCTGTCCTTGTATATCCTGTAAGTGTATTGAACCTGTTATTGTAAAGAGCCCGAAAGTCCAGCAGGCCTCCCGCCAGGAGACCAAAAAGCAAACCGTTTGTCTTTAAAACTCCCGGATAAAAAGAAAGAGTATAAAGGAAAGGCAAAAATGTCGCAAATAAAAAAAAACTTCCTTTCCTTGACTGTTCATGTAAAGCCAGCCCTAAAGCGCTTGTAATAAAAAATGCCGGCAAAAAACTCAGCAAAAACGCACCTATCCAGGAAGTTACCGGAAACTCGATCATCCTTGAAAACTTTAAAAAAAGGAAGGATAAAAGCAGGACAAAAGCTATTGCCAGCAGTTCAAAGAACAGTTTCCTGTTGCTGTGGATCCTCATTTTTCGAAGCCTCTCCCCTCATTTTTCAAGGCTTTTCTTATGCTTTTTTCCTCATACAGTTCGTTGATTCTTGCCCCGACGTTTATCCCTTTCTTTTCCAGGTTTGCCAGTTCTCCTGCTTCCTTCAGGTCAAAAAGAGCTTTTCGGGTCACGTATTTTCCTTCCTGGAGTTTCAGCACGTGGTGCAGCACGTTATCTTTCTTGTTTTCATATATCTCCCAGAAACCTCCCCCTGCGGTCAGGGGGGAGATATTGTCCAGGAAGCCTGTAGCTGAAAAGAAGGTCAGGGAAATATCCCACGGCCTTGTGTGATTGTGGGTGACAAGCCTGGCGTCATTGCTGTTGCTCAGGGCAAGGATTCCGTTTATTTCTTCTTTGATTGTATCAGCTATGGGTTCGCTTGCAATCCGGCTTGAGATGTATGAGGACCTGGAAGAAACAACCAGGGCGGCTTTTCCTAAATTCCAGCGCTCGGTGGTGTTTATCGGGATCATCAAGTTGTGGATCCCGAGTTTATAGTTTTCTATCAGATTTTTGTAAGTAACCAGTATTTCGTTAATGAGTTTGTCAAGTTCGCGTTTCCCGCCCTCGTCCCAGTCAAGGTCCTTCATATCGGAACTTGCGTCAATCAGGGAGAGGATTTTGGGGTTTACGTCCCCGAATTTTGTCATGTAAAGGCTGCTGAAGGTCTTGCTGCCCGAATTTTTAATGTTACTGATCTTTGTGAAATCTTCATAAAATTTCTCATAGTAACGGTTCAGGTCTCTCCTGTAAACAATTGTTTCTTCGGTCAGGTCCTCGAGCTTCTCAAGCATAGCGGAAAGGGTATTTTTCTCCCCCAGGCTCTCTTCCAGCGTCTGGAAATCTGCTTCAACTCCCTTCAGCTTCCCGAAATAGTCTTCTTTTTGCAGGTATTTCCGGGTCAAAATCTCCCTTAACAGGCTTCTTAGTTTTGGCCTGTCTCCGGACTTAAACACCTGCTCGATTTCATCAATATCGACGTCTTTTTCGTCAAGGTCGGGGAAAAAGGAATGCAGGATCGTGTTTTTTAGTTCTTCGGATTTTTTATTGTGGTTTTCACTCAGGAAATTTTCGTGGACAAAAAGCTCGAAGGGAGCATTTATCCGGACGTACTCCTTTCCGGATGTTTTGATATAATCTTCCATGCTCCGCTTCTGCGCTTCAAACTTTCTGAGAGCCTTTTTTTGATTGCCCTTTATGGCTCCTATCATTTTCTCTTTAAATCCGCCTTTTTTAGTTCTGTCGATCCTGTATTCATAGTAATAGTAGAGGGCAATTGATTCTACGAGCCTGGAAAGGGCTGAGAGGTCCAGTTCGAGTTCATGAGAGAAGGTATCGATTTCTCTCTGGAGTTCAGGGACTCCTGACAGACGCAGCCAGCTATCTTTGTCTCCGCTTTTAATATTTCCTGCTTTAAAATTGCTGACAAATAAGTCAATTTTTGTTTTCAGGCTCTGCTCATGTTCCTGAATACTTTTTAATTTCTTTTTCTGGACAAAGTACTGTTCAAGGTCTCTATCATTATCGTTTAACGTCTTGTCAATAGCCTTTTCAACCCTGGACTGCAGTTGTTTGAGGGAAACCTGCTCAGCCTGTTTACTTTCAATTCCGGCTTTTGCTTCCAGGCTCTCTTCTTTGAGGCTTCTGGCTTTTGCATTTAAGCGGTCGACAACGGATACAAGCTCCTGTTTGCCTTTGAGGACATTGATGAGCACACCTCTTGCAGCTTCCTCTTCGATGCCTGCAACCCGTTTGAAAAGCTTTGCTGTGTCTTCGATGCCTGAAAGAGCCTCAGGAATTAGCCTAAATAGCTTTTTGTCGTTTTCATCTTTTAATTCGTCTTCCTTTACGCTGCTGGTAAAAGCTTTTACCTTTGAGATGAATTCCAGAAGATTGTCATAGCTGGTGATTTTTTCGATCCCGCCATCCGATGAGATGTTGTTCTGTATATAAAATTCGACAGCTTCAGGGCTCTGGTAATTGAGGAGTTTTCCAATTTCGTTTTTCCAGATTTTTTCGACGTTTCCATATTCCTTTCTAATAAAGTCGGAATCCATTTTTGTGGGAGGCATTTCTTTGAACTGATCGAAATTGTCCAGCAGGGCTTTTACAGCCCGGTTTATTTCTTTTCTGGCAGTAGTGATATTTTCGAGTTCCAGGATGATTTCTTCATATTGTTTTTTCAGGATTTTGAGCTCTTCTACCGGGTACTCAATTATATGGGCATCTGCAAAAATAAACGAGGAATAAAGGCTTTTTGAGTCGCTGAGGTTAATATCCCCTTTTTCTATATGGAATAAATTTGTCAGGATGTGGGGGAACATGGCGTCGAATTCATGCACTTCCAGCCGCGCCTCTTCTCCTTTTTTATAGCCTGTAGGCCCAAGGGAGGTCAGGATTACATAGTTGAAAAGCCTCTCGTTCAAATTCAGGTATTCGAGTTCTGTAAGTGCAATTGCTGCGTTTAACTGCTCCTTTTCCCCTTCTTTTGTCGTGGGGATTACCGCAAAGAGCCAGATCTGGGTAGCCTCTCCTCTCAGAGCCCGGATATATCGGGCAAGGTCGATAAACATCCCTGACCCTGTGCCGCCCCCAAGCCCTACAATGATTGCCGTCGTCCCGGTATTCGGAAAGGTAGGAAACCCGCTTGCTTGCCCCTGGCTCAGGACTTTATAAAAAATTGCCTTTGAAATCGCCCTTCTCCGGTGCACGCCTCCACCAAAATCATCAATCAAAAAGGGGTCGATTGTCCTCAGTTCCTCAAAACTCAGGCCAAAGTCTCCCTCGTCGTTCAACCACCAGGTCTTAACAGCGGGATCCGATTTCCTGTCCTTTATCTTTGTTGCGACCTCCCGGCTTGCCAGGTCAGAGACCTGGTTTATGTTTGCCAGGGCAGGAAGGTAATAGTACTGGTATTCAATATTCCCCCTGGCTCCTATCTCATGAATCCCAGCCTTGATCTCGCTTCTTTGCACTTCATCTTCGACTTTTTCATTTGCGTCCGTATCCATGGTGTAGATCCGGAGCCGCCTGCCTGAGGCAAGGTAATTGCCAAGGATCCATTCGTGGTTGCAGATTTCCCTGCACAGGCGTTTTCCACAGCCCCCAATCCCCACAATGGTCAGGTCCGTAGGGAGCTGCAGTGCAGAATAAGTACTTTCCCTTGCGTTCATTCCTCTTCCTCCTCTCCGGAATTGCCAGTTCTTACCCCCAGTATAAAGCTCACAGCCGCAATGCCAAGCCCGGCGATCACATAGCCCCAGTTAAAAGAATTTTCTTTTTTCTTGATTAAATAGTCCGCAATTTTGTTTGCCTCGGTGACAAGTCCCCTGTCGAACATGTCCTGCAGGTACACAGCAAAAAAAGAGTCGTCGATGAGCGTCAATTTCTGTCTGAACGCTTCAATTTCGGGAACCGAAATCGCAAACGTGCGAGTATCACTTTCTTTTATGGAGTTGCCTTCTTCATCGGTCAACCGGATCCTGTAGTGGGCATATCCTGTACGCTTCGGGTTGTATTTTACAAGGGTAAGCTTTTCGTACTGCTTGACTTCAGTAATTTCGGGGACCTGGCCTTTTAGCTGGACAACGATTTTGTTCTGTCCGTCTTCAACGGGAAGCACAAAGTGGCTTTCATTGCTTTGAAGGTCCAGGTCCGTAAAATTGTATATCGGCTGGTCGTCATATTTCATCAGGTCCGTATCAAAATAGATATAATCCGCAGCAGCTGGAATGCTGCTAATTGTCAGGACGCCGCTGATTACCTGTTTTTCCTCAACTTCTGCCGGCAGTTCCCCTTCCACCTGGACCTGGCTTGCCGATGCAAGCCCCGAAAGTATGAACTGAAAAAAAAATAGAAAACATAACGTTGTCACGTAGGCCTTATGACCTGCTCTCATACTCGATACCCCCTCTAAAAAATATAATGATACGATCTAAAACCCTATTCAATGTATTCATGTAGCAATAAATAACTTTTTTTTTAAGAATTTTTATAAAGAAACATTGATATAAATTCAATTCTGTTTAGCTGAATTATTCTATTGATTTGAATCGAAATAAAAGAGTATATTTTGCTTTCAAGGAGTTTTGTCTTCAAGAAGGCTGCATCTCATACGAGACACAATATACAGGATATATTCGAGAAATATTGGTACAGTAATATTACGGTGAGATCAAGGACTTTGCCATTCTTTCAACCGGATCAAAAAAATAGAGAAACCTGAACTTGAAAAACTCTTGGGAACGCCTGAAAACTCTCCAGAGGAGGGTCAGCAGGAAACAGAAGGGTTGAAACAGAAAGGTTCTAAGAACCGGAAAAAAGCTGTCAGATACCCCTTTTGCTCTGAATTTCTCTCAACCTTTTTTTCCCAAGCTCAACAATATTCATCAGTTCCTTATACTCATTTTCGGAAATCATACTTCCGGAAGATAGGATTTTTATAAAACTCCCATCCGAATACAGTAAGACTCCGTCCCAGGAAGTGAAATGCAGGCCTGAGAGGTACTCACATGGAAGCTCCCATTTAGGGGTTACATTTTCAAAACCTTGAAAATAGTATGAAATAATTCCGTTTTTTAAATGAGGGGTAAATTTCAGGATCACAGTAGCCGTGTTTTCACCTCATAAAACCTCAGCAGGAAACCCGTTAAATCTTTAGATTTAGCGGGTAGTTGACATGGTGATCATAGAAAGCACTAAAAGGGCAGGGTAAAAAGAAAATTTCCGTTTTTAAGGTCCCTGGGGAACCTTATAAAAAAGGAATTTTAAAAACCGAGTTCGGTTACTTTTTCTCCTTTTGCACTGGTAACGGTTGCAGAGATGTCTTTAAATTTTGGGATCCCCGTACCGCCTGTTTCATCCGAGACCAGCATATTGGACCAGGGGCTGTTGGGCATATACGCAATGCCCCTGTGAGAGGGCTCGTATCCGGATTCTTCAGCTCTTACCACAATCGTTCCGAAAGAGTTTTTCAGGACTACAGTGTCGCCTTTTTTCACGCTCAACTGCTTGAGGTCGGCAGGGTCCAGTTTTATGACGGCAGAGCGGTCTCTGTAATCTTCTCCAAAACGGTTTTCGATCATCGCCTTGTCCTGGAAGATGTCCCTGTACGTTATAACCCTGACCTTTATTTCAGGGGCTTTAAGAAAAGATCCGAAATCCATCAGAGGGCCTCCATTATCTTCTTGAGAACTGCTTCATCCGAAAGACGGGTTGTCTCCACAACAGGTTTGAAGTTTACTTTAACCCCGTCCATACGCGTGGCACTCCCTCCTGACTCCACCCCGCTGATTGCAGTGTTGATATAGACCTTTGCACTTCTGGAGGTAAGGGTTTCGCAGGGGTCCAATGAGATGACGGGAATTTCAAGCAGGTTCTTTGCAACGGACCTGGGCAGGCTTGAAAGCGGATCCGAACCGATGATAAGGGCGGCATCCACAGTTTTAGTTTTCAGAGATTCAACGATTGAATATTCGGGCCCGTGCTTCACAGTACCGTCTTCAAACTTTACACTGTTTACATGCCCTGTTTCTTCAAAGAGGTTTTCATTAAAGCCCCGCATGTTGTAGTGCCCCACCATAGGTATCAGGTGGAAATTTGCTTTTTCGTTCAGGGCATCCATGAGCCGGATAAGGGGTTCAAGGTTTTCCAGGGAGTAGACCAGGCCAAGCCCTACAAAGACCACGCCGAATTTTGCCCCTTTCAGGATATTCGCCAGTTCAAGAATTCTTTTAGGGGGGAAGTTGTAGGATGTTTTCGGAAGCTTTCCGGAAAGCCCTGCAATCAGAGCGTCGATGAACTCGGCATCTCCTCCCGGAGGGATCTGGAAGAAATAGTTCCCGCAGATCTTTGCGGTATGGGATTTCCGGACATCTATTGCAATTGCTGTCCTTTCCTCTTCCCAGCCCCGCTGCTTTTCAGTTCCCCTTGGGAAATAGGAATGTTTCGAAAGGTGACGGGGGTGAGAGTCCGACGGGTCTGCCCCCCAGAAAATAGTAACATCGGCTTTATTTCTTACATCATCAAGAGTACATACCTTGAACTTGTTTTGAAGGAGAGCTTCAACCACACGTCCCTGGCAAAATGAGGAAGTATCGTCAAGGGTTGCACTGGTTTTTCTTGCAAGCTCGATTGCAAGTTTCTGGGTCTCATTGGTAGAAGTCCCAAGCCCGAAAATCAGGGGGTTTTTTGCATTCTTCAGGATAGCTGCAGCCTCACTGATTGCAGTTGCTTCATCTACAGGCTTATCGTCGACCCGAAAAACTGCACTTTCCCGGCCTTCTTTCATGTGGGCTACGCCTACCCTGCAGGCGGTATAGACCTTGTTTACTATGTTCTTTTCAGACTCGACCTCGATATCGTCGCAGAGCATTCCGCAGCCTGTGCATACGTAATAATCTTTCTCCATCCTCTCACCTCACACAAACTCGATAGCCTCTACAGGGCAGGTTACTATACAGCCGTTACAGAGGATCTTGTTCTTTCCGAATCTGCGGCACTCCCCCACGTTCTGGGCTTTGACAATTCCGTCTTCGATGGTCAGGATCAGTTTACTGGCGCTCTTTGGAGCATTGCCCGAACCGACGCCGTAAGGGTCATTTGCAACATTGACAGGGCAGGCAACCACACAGTTTCCGCAACCAAAACAGAGGTCTTCATGCACTATAAGTCCTGTTTCGGTTGCTCCTTCCGACGGCTTGAAGAGGCCGCTGATCTTTTCGTAGCTTTCTTTGTATTTGGTTTCCTCTTTCAGGGGCGGGCAGTCTTCAGGGGTCAGCTCGCGGGCCATAAGGGCAACTGCAAACGCCATACAGGAGGTTTTTCCACATTTTTTGCAGTTAGTCTTTGGAAGCATCTGATAGAGTTCCATTGCATTTGTCATTCCAGGTCACCCTTGAGTCAAATTTATCCTATTGTTAATTTATTAAAGGGATAGCAGGTCAATACCACACCAGGTCGATAGTGTTATGTACAGGCCAATAGTGTTATGTACAGGCCAATAGTGTGAACCGGAAATTTCTTATTGAAGAATATCCGGTTTGAAAGAAACGCTGTCCAAGAATCTTGAGTGTCTAAGAGCATTGAAGTACAATGTCAATAGATTCAGTTAAAGAGATGAATGTAATCAACCTTAAACTATTGCTTTTTAATTCTCAATGTTAATTTTAATTTGCAGTGTTAACAGCCTTCAGAGACTCCAGGTTCTCAAATAAGGTTCTTGCCTTCTGCAGGCTGAAAGACAGGCATTTCAACTTAAGTGAAAAGATTAGAGTGAGGCTGGAAGAGGACAAAAAGTATTTATATAAATTGTCCCCTCCCGCCTTCGCTAATAGTATTTAAAGCTCGTTTTAGGAGCAGGTCTGGCAGAACAAAGTCAGATCAGGAAGGCTTAAAGAAAAGTTCACAGTGGCAGTTCCCGTCTCTTTCAATTTCATCTTTATGATAGATACAGGGACAAACTATCTTTTTATCCTCGTTCTCGTCCCCGGTTACTATCCTGCAAGGACAATAGCGCCTCCCGAACTTTTCAACCCTTGAAGCAAGCCCGTCAAGAACGTAATCAAGAGCTTCTTTATCCGGGTTAAGCCTGTAGCCTGCTTTGCTTGCGTATTTTTCTGTCCATTCATACATCTTATCTTTTACTTCATCATGTTCACTCATGTAGAGTTCCCTCCTGTTTTTGTAAGAGTGATACTGGTTATTTGTGAGAAGGTCATACACGGAAATATTATTAGAGAGTCAGGTGCATTCCTGTTCTTGCACAATTGCCGTAGATATGTCTCACATCCAGGTTTCTTAAGAATTATTTTAAACACCTGCTCACAGGAAATTCCCGCATACATAATAAATTATTAAGTAACAATTCGGCACTGACTGATAGATTACGAATTAAGTTCTCAAACTATAAAATCAATTGGTGAGCATCATAATCTTCGATAAGCCAGTCTGAGGTTATCCGATTAAATTAACCGGATTCTTTCCCGGGAACTTAAACACGGGTTTTAACAGGAATCCGAAAGTTAATATATATACAACCATTATATCTGAATATAAATATAACGCGTCTTATATTAATGGCGTGGTAAATATGCCTTCAAAATAAAGGATTAAACAGATTGTACTCAGGTTAAATAGCTCATCATACAGTATTAAATGATGTAGTGTAAAAAATGATGTAGTGTAAAACTATTCTGCTTATCCGGGCGCAGGACTGGGGTTACCATATAATGAGATTACAGTTGCCTTGAAATATTTCTGCTCTTGCCTGCAATGAGGCTGAAGGAAGGCAAATCCGGAAAGCAAATGGAATAATTACACTAAAGGCTACTGAGTCTGAATTCTCTCTAATAGGGCTGCCGGTCAGAGGCTCAGAAAACTTTTACAAAATAAAGGTTTTGATTTTGTACAAAACGACTACATTTTTATCCTGTTTGAGGGAAAATTTATATTGAGATTTATAAAACACAAAGTCCACAAATGCCCGGAAAGCTTAAAAAAGCCTTTACAGGTTCGTGCAAAAAATTCGCTGAACCAGGGCTACACAGGACCTTACTTATTCTGCACTGGCGGAAATCATATGCAGGAAAGCTTTCCGAAATTATAATTCTTAAATTTTAACTTATAACTTATATACTAATACACATCAAAAAATATATCAGAACTCGATCTCTAAGAATATTCATAGATATAAGGAGTTAACAAGCATGCGAATCGGAGTCTACATTTGCCATTGCGGACTGAATATTGCGGGAGTAATTGATGTTTCAGCCCTTGAGGAAATGGCGAATAAACTGGAAGATGTGGTGCTTGCCCGGGAAGTACAGTTTCTATGTTCCGATTCCGGACAGGAAGGCATCATCAAGGACATAAAGGATAACAAAATCGACAGGGTTGTGGTAGCTGCCTGTTCCCCCAGGCTGCACGAAAAAACCTTCAGGCATGTCATGGAAAAAGCCGACCTTAACCCTTACCTTATGGAAATGGTAAACATAAGGGAGCAGTGCTCCTGGGTGCATGCAGACGACCCGCAGATGGCGACCCAGAAAGCTTTTGACCTGATAAGGATGGGGGTTGCAAAAGCCCGGTTCCTCAGGGAACTGAGTGCGACAAGCTCAAAAGCCAGCAGAAATGTCCTTGTCATAGGGGGAGGGGTTGCAGGAATCGAAGCAGCCTTAAACCTTGCAGAAGCCGGTTTTCCCGTAACCATGGTAGAGAGGGAGTCTACAATCGGGGGCAAAATGGCCCTGATGAATGAAGTATTTCCAACAAATGACTGCTCTATCTGCGTGCTTGCTCCTAAAATGACGGAAGTCCAGAACCACCCGAATATTACTCTTTACACATATTCCGAAATTACCGATATTTCAGGTTCGGTCGGAAAATTCCACGTTAAAGTCAAACGCAAACCAAGATTCGTGATTGAAGACAAATGCAAGGGCTGCGTTGACCTCTGTGCCGGGGTTTGTCCCGTAGAAATCGAAAACCCCATGAATTACGGGATTGGAAAGACCCGGGCTATCTATATGCCAATCCCCCAGTCCGTCCCGCAGGTAGTACTCATTGACCCTGACCACTGTGTGGGCTGCGGGCTCTGCCAGCAGGCATGTCCTGCAGAAGCTGTGGATTATGAACAGAAGCCCGAGGAAATTGAATTCGAAGCAGGAGCTGTAATCGTTTCTACAGGCTACCAGCTCTTTGACGCCTCCAGGAAAAAGGAGTACGGGTTTGGGAAATACCCCGATGTCATAACGAATATGCAGCTTGAAAGGATGCTGAACTCAGCAGGACCCACAGGCGGAAGAGTCCCTGTGCCTTCTACCGGCAAGCCCCCAAAGAGTGTTGCATTTATCCAGTGTGTGGGGTCAAGGGACAAAACAGTAGGCAACGAACACTGTTCAAGGGTCTGCTGCATGGCAGCTCTCAAGAATTCCCAGATGATCAAGGAGCGTTACCCTGATACCGATATTACGATCCACTACATAGATATCCGGGCTGCCGGGGAGATGTACGAAGAATATTACACTCGGACGCAGGGAATGGGCGTTGACTTCATCCGCGGAAAGGTTGCCGAGGTCTATGCCGGCGAAGACGGAAGGCCGGTTGTACGTTACGAAAATACCCTTGAGTCCAGGGTTGAAGAAGAAGCCCATGACCTTGTTGTGCTTTCCACGGGCTACGAGCCCAGCAAGGCCGCAGAGGGAATTGGCAGAATGCTTAATCTTTCGAGGCGGCCTGACCGCTTCTTTGCAAGTGCCCACCCGAAAATGCGCCCTGTAGATGCACCGGTAAGCGGGGTTTTCCTTGCAGGCTGCGCCTCGGGTCCCAAAGAAATCCAGGTCTCCATAGCCCAGGGCAGTGCCTGTGCTTCCAAAGTTATGCAGCTCCTTGGCACGGGAGAACTTGAAGCCGACCCCATGGGCGCTCATGTTGACACGGAAAAGTGCATAGGTTGCAAGACCTGTGTGGAAGTCTGCAAGTTCGGAAAGATCAGCATTGTCGACAAAAAAGCTGTTGTGGACGAGGTCTCCTGTTACGGTTGCGGGGACTGCAGTGCAGCATGCCCAGTTGGTGCAATTCAGATGAGGAACTTTGAAAACGAGCAGATCCTTGCGCAGGTCCGGGCTGCAACCGCCCATAAGTCCCAGAGCCCCTTTGTTGTGGCTTTCCTCTGCAACTGGTGCAGTTATGCCTGTGCAGACCTGACAGGGATGTCGAGGATCCATTACCCGACAAACATCAGGGTCATCCGTACCATGTGTTCTGCAAGGGTAAACCCGGAATTCGTGCTTGAAGCCTTAAAAGGCGGAGCTGATGGGGTGCTTGTTGCGGGGTGCAGGATGGATGAATGCCACTACATTCACGGAAACTTTGATGCGAAAAAACGCATGGATGTCTTAAAGGAAATCATAAAGGAAATAGGGCTTGACCCGAAAAGGCTCAGGACCCTCTGGATCTCGGCTGCCGAAGGAGAACGTTTCTCGAACACGATCACCGAGTTTGTAAAGGAACTCAAAGAAATAGGGCCCATAGGGACCGAACTCAAGCGGGAATGTACGGGAACCGGACAGGAGGAGGTGGCACAATGAGCGAGAAACATCCCGAAGAGTGCCCCGAAGAGTGCCCCGAAGAGTGCCAAGAACAGGAAACTCACGTATGCGGTGGGTGCTGCTGCGGAGCCGGAGAAAACGAAAAGCCCGACACCGGTGAAAACGAATCAGGGAAATTTGAGTCTGAAGAATCCGGATCAGAGGAATTCGAATTAGAGGAACCGGAAGTAGCAGTGTCCGGAGAAGGTGAAGGTGAAAACCAGGAAAAGATCACGGTTACAACCAGCATGGACCTGCAGGGGACCCATTTCCTCTATACGCAGGCGACTGAGAAGTCCCTCAAGACCCTCGATTACGACTACAAGCGCTGCAACGGCTGTGGGATCTGTGTGGAGATCTGCCCCACAAAAGCCCTTGAACTGGGCCCCATGCATGAGATTGCAACCGGGCTTGATGCCCCTCCTGTGATGATGGACCTTGATAAATGCACCTTCTGCAGGATGTGCTCAAACCTCTGCCCTGTGCACGCCATTTCCTTCGAAGCCGTGGGAGAGGTCCCTGATGAAAAGCAGTATCCAAAATATGATACATATGTAAATATCAACGAGAAATGTCTCCCCTGCCTCCTCTGTGAGGGAGCCTGCCCGCAGGATGCAATAGAGGTTGAGTTCACCTTCCCGAAAAAAGAAGAGATTGCTCCCTTTAAGGAAGGATTAGAGGGTGAAATCGAAATCGATACTGAAAAATGTAACTTCTGCGGGATCTGTGCCCGGTTCTGTGACGCTTTTCTCCTGCTTGAGCGCGAACCTACTCCTGAGAACCCTGTACCTTTTGAGCAGCTCCTTGTTGATACGGACAAATGTGACTACTGTGTGCTCTGCCAGGACATCTGCCCGGAAGAGGCAATAAAGGTTAAAGGGGAGCGACCCTGCGAAGCCCCGAAGGTGGAAGGCAAAGTTAAGGTTGACGAGCTGAAATGCACGCAGTGTGCCCGCTGTCAGGCTGTCTGCCCCTACGAAGCTGTTGACCTGCAAAAGCCCATGGAAGGGAAACTGAGCCTTATTGAGCTTAATCTGAAAGAGTGCGATCCCCAGGGCTGCCGCGGCTGCTTTAACGTCTGCCCCTCGGAACTCTGGTACGTGCCGATAGACCCTGAAGACCCGCGAAAGATTGCTTTTGCCGAAGATTTCTGCATGTATTGCGGGGCCTGCGTGAAAGCCTGCCACCTTGCAGCCATAAAAGTAGAAAGATCTGATGTCCACCACACAGAGATCCCGGATACACCCTGGGCTGCCCAGTGGAGGGATGCAATCGAGTCCCTGAAGACAGGAATCAGGAAAGGAGTTGACCGGGCCGTCTTCAGAGAGACTGAAACCCTCAAAGCCCAGAAGTTTATGGGCATAGAGTTCCCATGCACCGATGAGGAAACACTTGCAGCTGTTCAGGCAAAAATCGATTCACTCATGCCTGCCCTTAAGAGTGCGAAGGTCAGGAAACTCTGGGAAACCGACTCTCCGGAAAACGCCTCTGCAGCCGTGAAAAAGAAAATGGAAAGCTGAATTGAAAGCTGAATTGAAAGCAGAAGTGAAGGCTGAATTGAAAGCAGAAGGGAAGGCTGAATTGAAAGCTGAATGAAGTTAAAAGGCAATCGCCTGCCAGGCTAACAGAAGGAATACAAAAGAAGGGCGGCTGAAGAAAAACCGATTGATGCAGATGCAGAAGACAAAAACCTGAGGCTGAATGGTATTTTTTGGGATCTCAGCCTCAGGCCCTGCACTTTTCACTTATAATCATTACCGGTACCTTGCAGTGCCGGACAACATTTTCTGCCACACTGCCGAGCAGCAGCCTGTCCAGCCCTGTCTTGCCGAGAGTTCCCATAACAACAATATCCATCTCATTCTCTTCGGCATAACGGATCAGTTCGGTAGCCGGATGCCCTTCAAGCAGGATGGGCTTCACATCGACCCCTTCCATCTCTCCTGCTCTTTTTACATAACTAACGGCCGCATGTCCTTCTTTTTTCAGGGCTTCATTCATCCTTTCCCAGTCAAAATCCACAGCCATTGACGAGAAATAATCCGTGGACACCACATATACAGCATAAACAGTCCCCCTGTTCAAACGGGCAAGCTCTATCGCATTGTTAGCAGCCATCCTGGAACAGACCGAACCGTCGGTTGCAATCATTATTTTCTTGAAACTAGCGACTCCCATCAAACAACACCCAATTACACTATGTGCCTGTAAGAAATATAATTGCATCGGGGTTTAGAGGATGGAACGAAATAATGAAATAAAGAAATAAATAACGAAAATAAAGAATAAAAGAATAAAAGAAATAAATAACGAAAATAAAGAATAAAAGAATAAAAGAAAGAATAAAAGAATAAAAGAAAGAATAAAAGAATAAAAGAAAGAAAGTAAAAAAGAAAAGAGTGAAGGAACAGAAGACAGGGAAGAGGGAACGAAATTAATTATTTCGGGAAGTTTTGATTAACGACAAAACTATACTTCTATATATGGGAGGAAATTATTGTATAATTTATGGAAGACTCACCCAAGAATTCCCCCTCCACCTGGAAACAAAATGTTCTATTTTTGAAAGATCGTGAAGTAAATCCTGATATATTGATTGGAGTATTGATGCATTTATTCCTTATTCTTTGCCTGATCATTTTACTATACCTGTTAGCAAAACAGTTCCTGTTAATTCACTAAGTAAATTCTCCCTGAGCTAAAGACTCAGGGTTTTCCTGCTGAGGGTTTATGAAACTGTACCGGCGCAGATTCAGAAAAGGTCTGCCTCCAGTCTCCTTCCGCAGGCCGTGTCTCATGGCGTCCGGGTTGATGATTGACAAGACGCTTGAAAAATTGGGGGCGCAACTTTAGAAGTTTCTGATGGAGTTTGCGGCTCCGGTGCCTTATGCGTTGATTTTGCTGGATTGAATGGGGAAATCCCAAACCGGCGTTTCCATTTTTGCTTCGGTAGATAAGGGGTGCCGGGGTTTCTATTGGCTCTCAGGCACCAGGGCTCTCACCGGTGGTGTCAGCTGAGTTGCAGCTCGGTAGGGCTTTGAAGTGGGAGGCTGAAACCGAAGATACTGTACTTTCCGTATTCACTTTTGACCCAAACATCTCCTCCATGGAGTTCAACCAGTTTCTTGACAAGGGATAGGCCCAGTCCTGTGCCTTCAGGCTTCTTTTCAGTGTACCTTTCAGTGGGCCCCTCAACCTGGGAAAAAGGTTTGAAAAGTTTTGGCAGGTCTTCTTCCTTTATTCCTATGCCCTCATCTTCAACCTCGAATTGCATAAACTCTTCAACTACTCTGACTCTTACGGTAATGTTTCCCCCCTCAATGGAAAATTTGTTTGCATTCCCTATGAGGTTGTACAGTATCTGCTTTAACTTACCACTGTCCGCTTCCAAAATACCAACATCATGTTCTATGTCGGTGCTGATAGTTATTCCCCTGCCGCTTGCAGCCGGCCTCATAACTTCTGTGATCTCCCTGACTATCAGGGGGACCGAGACCTTCTCATACTGGAGTTCCATCTTTCCGGCTTCTGCTTTTGATAAGTCTAGGATGTCATTGATGAGGCCGAGCAGATGCCTGCCGCTTATGGATATATTTTTTGCATACTTCATCTGTTTTTCATTTAAGGGTCCTGCGAAATTCTCAATAAGCAGATCGGAAAACCCAATGATCGCATTAAGAGGCGTTCGAATTTCATGGCTCATACCTGCCAGGAATTTGCTTTTAGCAGTGTTTGAAGCCTCAGCAAGTTCCTTTGCTTCCAGAAGAGTATGCTCCATTCTTTTCCTTTCGGTAAGGTCTATTTCCATGGAGAAGATCTCAAACTGGTCTTCAGGTACCTGGACAGCCGAATAGCTGGAAAATACAGGGATTTTTTCCTCCTTCTTCGTTAAAAAAGTACTTTCCGATGCACTGACATAAGTCCTATCTTTTTGCATGGAACCGATGATCTTTAAAAAATCATTTTTATTTTCATAGGGGACTATAAGCTCAGTCAGTTTCTTCCCCATGGCTTCATTTTTGGGATACCCATACATTTTTTCGCTTGCAATGTTCCAGTAAATTACAGTACAATCCGGATCAAAGCCCTGGACAGCAACCTCCGGTACATTGTCAATAAAATTCTGAAATTTTAGTTCACATAGGTAAAGTTTTTTCTCCTGAACTTTAACAGTTCTCAAAAGACCTACCTGCCTGTTGAGAACCATATATACGATATTGGCAATCAGAAGAACCAGAATAAATGTAAGTGCCTTAATAAAAGTTACATCACCGGGAGTGAGTCCATTTACAAGGACACTTTCAAGCCAATTTGCAATATACAACCAGGCACGATAAAGGACTAGAAAAAAAAGCAAAATTGTTGTCACAGCTACAGAATATGGTTTTGCGAACCATTCCTTTAGCCGGAGTGGGTCCATGTCCTCTTGATCGCTTTTCATTGCCATAACTCCCGGTAATGCAATTTACGAAAAATAATGAATCTCCGCCTTGCTGATAAAAATTTGTTCTATTTTGCTGCAGTTATGTTATATACTAAAAATGTTATATATGTTTATGCCATTTTTATATATGTTTATTCCATTACCAGTACCCCTTTCAGAGGACTAGCTACATCTCAATTATGTCATAAAATTAAAGGAGAGTCTATAATTCCCGATATAGAGTCAGTATCAACTCATCTGAATATTTTTCTTTTCTTGATACTGGTAAATTCACTTTTGTCAAGATTTGCAGTTGTAACCTCTCCTATCTCACCTGCGCCCGGCGTATCCAGTATGTATTTTGCAGTCGCTTTTATGATCGTTTTTGCTCTCTGGTATGGAATATGGGGAGGGATTTCTGCCTATCTTGGCTGTATGATAGGAGCAGGAATCCTTGCGGATATGCCCCTTTCATTAAATGTTGTATGGTCACTTGCTGATCTCTGGCAGGTCCTTATACCCCTGACGGCTTTTGCGTACTTCAGGGTTAACATAAGGCTAAGAACAAAACGGGACATGGGGATTTTCCTTTTGTTCGGGTGTCTGCTTAACAACTTTATCGGTGCGATGTGGGGTGCCTTAATGATCGTCAGGGAAGGTATGGTCCCATGGACGGAATTTTTTGTGACATTTGAAGGATGGTTCGTTGGCAATGTTGTTACTACATTGGTAATTGTACCATTTTGCCTCAAGTACATCACTCCATATATCCAGCAGACAAAATCTTACGTCCATAATTACTGGATCTGATTATTAGAGTAAGTATGAAAAGAGATATATTGAGAGCTTAAGAATGTGGTCCGAAATAGGTAAAAAATAACAAAGTAAGAATTAAATATCGCATTGGTCCTCGGTTAAGGAATTTTCTTTCCCGAGAGCTATCGATTTTGCACCAGAAGCCTGCCTTAAGTTTTGGCCCCTTTATATGAAATCGATACCCAGTTCTGGCCTACAATTGGATCAAATATTTGACAACTGTTGTGGAAGTGGAGGCAATTGTCACGACTCTTCACTTAATCGAAGACGCATGAAAGAAAATTACGAAATGTCATCCAGATGTATTTTTTTCAGTTTTCATAGTGACCTTTTTAGTCATCATGCTGTATTTGCTCAGTCACCAAAATGGCCTTTTTAGTTATTCTACTGTATTTTCTCGTTTACTCTAATACTACTTTCAGTCTTTACTGTAGAAATCTCTGACATTAATTTAGATAGGTTTTCTACAAAGCCTGAAATTCAGCCGTTTAAAATTCAGAAACTCTGATTTCGGAAGCCAAAAATTCAGAATCCGGAAAATCCATGAAAAATTCGAATTAAAGAAGAAACGCCTGAGGCGCTTCTCCTGCATCGAACCTGCTGATGTTGCAGGTGTAGGAAGCATATTTTTGTTGGAAGCGTTGGTTTTTCGGAAGCTGAAAGGATTCGGGCCTCAATTCTTTTTTCTCATACAGCTTGTACTTAAAAGCTGTCCCGCCTTCTGCATGAAGACGGAAATGGGTTCGGTAGGGTCGAAAACGTATTCGTAACCCAGAGCTTCAACTAACAGGTCCGTGATGTCCTTCTGTCGGATCGGGGCCTGTGCCAGGTTCGAAGCGAAGTTCAGCTGGGACGCGCAGCCTGCGCAGTTAGTGACCACACAGTCGGCGCCTGTGGCAAGGGCCTCTTTCAGGCGGGTTTCAGCGCAATGGGCTACAGTCCCCATGTCGGAAAAGGAAGCAACAAGGCCGCAGCAGAGGCTGTTTTCCCTTGAGTGCTCCATCTCTTCCAGCTCCAGACCGGGGATGGCTTTAAGCACGTTTCTGGGCTGGTCGTAGGTATCGAACCATCTCCCTACATGGCAGGAATCGTGGTACGTGACTTTCCTGTCCAGGGGCTTTTCAAACTTCAGTTTCCCTTCACGGACAAGCTCGTCCAGGAGAACTGTTATGTGTTTTGTCTCTATGTCCCATTCCAGGCCAAGCATCTCTGCTACATGGGGGTAGTGTTCCGTGAAGGTGGCATAGCAGCCAGGGCACGAAATGACAAGGGTCTTAACCCCGCGCTTTTTCATGTTCTCGATGTTCTTTGCCGCGGCTTTTGCAAAGTCCTCCGTGTAGCCACCAAGTGCCAGGTAGAGCCCGCAGCAGGCTTCCTTTTCTTCGCCGAGGTTCACGAACTCCAGGCCGGCTGCCGTCATAATCCTTGCAATATTCTGGGGCATGTTCTTTGAAACGATGGACGCCCAGCAACCCGGCCAGTAACCGATTGGGCCTTCAGGCAGGGTCCGGATATCGGATTTTACCTCATCGGTGATCCACTCCCTTGCCTCGTCTGGGAGGCCCCAGAAGTTTCCGCTTTTAAGCACGTTTTCCCTGACTGCTGCAAGGCCAGTGTTTTCGAATTTCTTTCCAAGCACGCCCCTGATGTTGATCCAGTGGTGGGCGATTGGGATGTCGGTCTGGCATTTTGCATCGCACTTCTTGCAGGTCGTGCAGTAGAAAAGGGAGTCTGCGGCCTTTTCGTCCAGCTCGATGTTGCCTTTCAGGTACTCGGCAAGGAGGTACCATTTTCCCCTTGGGGAGTTACTCTCCCACGGCCTTGCATCAAAGACCGTACAGCTGCCCCGGCAGGACCCGCACTGGGCACAGACAAAGGCGTCCTTTCCGATCTCGGAAGGCATCCGATCCCCAAAATCAAATGGCAATGGCTCGTTTCCGAGCAGGCTGCCCATGCTGCAGACTGCGGATTTGCTCAGGCCCGCCATTTTCATTGCCGCGTTCAGGAGTTTGATCGGGGAATTCTTTTCAACCGAGGGGGGCAGGACCTTTCCAGGGTTCATGATGTTAAGAGGGTCTGCCTCTTTCTTATAAGCCACAATTCTCTCAAAGAGCTGTTTTCCCAGGTGCTCCTTTGCATTTTCCGTAAAATACATCCCAAGAGCCGTGAGTTCTCCTCCGTGCTTTTTTGCCAGGTCTGTTGCGACCAGGGATGAGGAGTATTTGAGCGGGAAGGTAAGCTTACGCTCATCCGCCAGCATGAAGCCCATCATGGTCAGCTTTTCCGGCGTTACCATGATCCCTTCGAAGACAAAGCCTCCCTTAAACTTCCCTTCTACAGCTTTGAGGTAGGCGGCAAGTGAACCAAGAGGGATGACCATCTCATTGGCCACGACAGAAGGCCCAAGGCGCTTGAGGCGCATGGAGTAGAAGCGGTTTTTCCACTCATGGAGGGCGAGTTCCGTGGAGAGGATTTTACCTGCGTGTCGCTGTACGGTCTTTTCAAGGGGCTGCCCGACTTCCGGGGCCCGGGATTCGGGGTAGACAAAAAGGGCGAGGTACCTTCCTTCAGGCAGCAGCTTTTCCCCGTGGGCCTCCTGGCTCAACTTTGCAAAGCCTGGGGTCTGGATATGCACGGACCAGAGCCTGAGCCCGGAATCTCTTATTTCTTTGAGGGCAGATTCCAGTTTCCCGGCATCAGGGAATGTGGCGAGCAGGGGAATATCAGTATCGGCTTTTCGGACCCTGAGCTTTACTTTTGTGATAAGGCCGGTGATCCCTTCAAGCCCGTAGGCCAGGTCCAGGTCGGAGTTTTTCAGTACTTTAAGCTCTCCTTTAGGGCCTGCAATTTCCACGGAGACCAGGTTCTCCCTAAAGTTTCCATACTCGAAACTTCCTATCCCGCTCCCGCCCTGGGCTACCCAGCCCCCTACAGTGGAACCCGGGGCGCTGCTTGGATAGAGGCGCAGTACAAGCCCTTTTTTCTTCAGGTCCTCTTCAAGCTGCTCCCAGGTAATTCCTGGCTCGACTTCCACAGTTTCGGTTTTCAGGTCTGTTCCAAGCACCTTTTTCATCCGGACAAAATCGACAACAATTCCACCGGCTGCAGGTACGGCTCCTCCAAAGCCACTGGTCGCTCCACCTCTCGGGACCAGGGGAATTTTGTGTTCTGAAGCAAGCTTGATGAGTCCGGCTACTTCAGAGGAATCCACAGGCTGCACCACGGCATCTGGCAGGGTTGAAATGGTTTTTAGTACCATTCCAGGAAGGGCTGCAATGTCATGGGAATAGAGTAACCTTTCCAGCTTCTCAAAAGAAACCCGGTCTTTGAAAAGGGATTTGAGGCTGCCCTGCAAATCAGTATGTTTTCCGTTTTGTGTCAAGAGAAATCCTCTCAATATCCTTTTTTAGAATTAACTCCACATTTTTCATATGTTTACTGTGTTAATTATGTATGTCAAAAGAGTTATTTAACGGTTGTGTATGGTATGTACAAAATCAATCATTTCCATATGTCCAACCTTTTTTCTCTTTCCGGGTCAGGAGTTTGAAGGTCAAAAATCCTGACAAAAAGATCGAGTTTCGTATTTCTGCGTGCCAGAAGTTGTCAGGACAGACAGTGTAAAGATAACGAGGGTATCGAGCAGGACAGGCTTTTCCACAGGATCAACCCCGGAAATATTCAAAATGACGTTGAGTAAGATTATCACCCCCATCAAAATTTTAATCCAAACAATCTCTTCGGATATTTTGGGCAAGTGCCCGCTACAAGCAAAAAATAAAAAAGGAGAATTAAATATCGTTTTTAATCCCTGAAAGGATCATTTAATCAAAAAATTGACTTTGATCAGGGAAAGAAAAATGCCCCTGCACAATGAGCCAGCTGTCCCCACGTTTCTCAAGTACCTCTGTGACCCGGGACGAAAATCTAAGTTTTTGCCCATCTACTTTTGCCTTTAAAACAGCATCAATAGCCACCCAGGCTACGTTGCCGGCTGCTGAAATTGAAGTCCAGTTGTATTCGAGAGCCGGGTCCTCGATTTGAGACCAATCGCGCTCAAACTGAGCTCTTATTTCCTCAAACCCGACACGTTTCTCGTCTGCGCCGGTGCCGTACATTACAACATCGGCATCCGGAGCAATAAGGGACATTGCGCTTTTCAGGTCGCGTCTGGCGTAACTCTCTGCAAATTTATCCAGAACATCCTTAACTGCTTTTTCGGTCACACTATCTGCGTTCATGTATTTTTTCCTCAAAATAATTAGCTAAGGCAGAATAACAATAGAATAATTTAAAGATTGTCCTTCGGCGATTTATAGGATTGTTTTATGAGCGGGTTTTTAAGAGCCGGATCTTTTTCGTATGCAAAAGCAGGAATAGAGATGGCTGTGTTTTACGATTCTCTCTACTAAGAGCAATCAAGCTCTACTAACTCATTTTATGATGAAAAAAGAGTCCGTAATTACTTCAATCTTATATACAGAGATACCTTTATACATTCTACCACACCTTTTACATTAAGTTTCTTACTGACAATAGCCGATAACTACCAGCGCAGCACCTAAAAGAGCTAAGAGAGGAAACAAGCGCAGAAAGAGGGTTTAAATATAAGAGGAAAAAATAGCGAGCCGATGGGCTTAAAAGTGAAGGAAGAGCAAAAAGAGTTAGATTTGAAGGAATAATTAAAGGACAGCTAAAGGAAAACTGAAGGAAAATTTAGAGTGAATTAAAAAGGATTAAGGCGCTTCCTGCTTAGATTCGGGTGAAAATATGGAAAAATACGATTACAGTGAACTTGGGCTGAAAGCCGGGCTTGAAATTCACCAGCAGCTGGATTCGAAGGAGAAGCTTTTCTGCAGGTGCCCTACCCTGATCAGGGACATCGGGGATTCGGACTTCGAATTTTTCAGGTATCTGAGGGCTACGGAAAGTGAAATGGGAGAAAAGGATAGGGCTGCGGTGGAGCAGACAAAGATCAGGAGAAAGTATATCTATAAGGCATATGACACGACCTGCCTTATCGAAAATGATGAAGAGCCACCAAGGGAACTCAATAAGGAAGCCCTGAACATTTCCCTCGGGGTTGCAAAGCTCTTCAACATGAAACCTGTCGACCAGATGCATGTAATGAGAAAGATCGTTGTGGACGGGTCAAATACCAGCGGCTTTCAGAGGACTGCTTTTCTTGCAAGCGATGGGTACATTGAAACCTCGGAAGGCCACTGTGGGATTGACAGCCTTTGTGTGGAAGAGGAAGCTGCCCAGAAAATAGAGGAGATAGGAGACTCAATAGTCTATTCTCTGGACAGGCTCGGGATTCCACTTGTCGAAATTGCAACTGCGCCTGATATCAAATCCCCGAGGCAAGCCCGTGAGGTTGCAGAGTATATCGGGATGGTTCTCAGGTCTACAGGGAAGGTGAAGAGAGGGCTTGGCACGATCAGGCAGGACGTCAACATCTCAATTGCCAGAGGTGCAAGAGTCGAAATCAAAGGAGTACAGGCCCTTGACCTCATAGAAGACATCGTCCGCAGGGAAGTCGAAAGGCAATTGAACCTGCTTTTTATCAGGCAAGAACTCCTTGAAAGAAAAGCCTTTGTTTGCGAGGAGATCTATGATGTAACAGGGCTTTTCATGGACACGAAGTCCAAGGTCCTGCAAAAAGGCGTAAAGAAAGGCGCAATCCTTGCCGCCCTCCTCAGGAAATTCAATGGGCTTGTAGGCAAGGAAGTCCAGCCAGGGAGAAGGCTCGGGACTGAGTTTTCGGACAGGGCAAAGACCGCAGGTGTGGGAGGAATTTTCCACACGGACGAACTTCCTAACTACGGGATAACTGAAAAGGAAGTCCAGGCTGTCAGGGACGCTATCGGCGCAAACCCTGAAGATGCTGTCATCATGGTTGCAGACGAACCTGAAAAATCCAGGCTTGCAATTGAGGCAGTAATTAAAAGGGCAAAAGAAGCCTTTGAGGGAATCCCTGAAGAGACCCGAAAGGCCCTCCCGGAAGGAAATTCTGCTTATATGCGCCCTCTCCCCGGCGCGGCAAGGATGTACCCCGAAACCGATGTTCCCCAGATCGAAATCTCACAGGAATATTTTGGTTCCATAGAGCCTCCGGAACTCCTGACAGAAAGGGCAAAGCGTTTTGTCTCCGAAAGTGGCCTGAATAAAGAGCTTGCCGAAAAAATGGCTTACTCAAAGCATCTGCCTCTCTTTGAGACCCTCCTGAAAACCTACAGGAAGGACGCAAATGTTAACTCAACCCTGATTGCCAGAACCATTTTAGGAATCGTCCCTGAGATCAGGAGAAATGGTGTTGAGACGGACAACCTCACAGATGAACATTTCATTGAGCTTTTTGCAGCCATTTCTAACCAGGAAATTGCAAAAGAAGCCATTCAGGACCTTCTTGCCGCCCTTGCAAAAGAGCCTGAACTGACAGCTCAGCAAGCAATTTCAAAGCTCGGCCTGAGCGCCTTTGATCCCGAGGAAATCGAAAATTTCATTAAAAAGATGGTCCGGGAAAGAGGAGATTTCATCAAAGACAAAGGCCCTGCTGCCCTCGGTCCTCTCATGGGCATTGTCATGAAGGAGTACAGAGGCACGGTTGACGGAAAAGTCCTGAGCCATATGCTGAAAAAAGAGATCGATAACTTTATCAATCAGGGATAAAATCCCTGGTTTTTTTTCTGCATCTGCTTTTCCTTTTATTTCTTTTCCCGTTATTCTTTTCCCATTATTCTTTTCCCATTATTCTTTTCCCGTTATTCTTTTATCTCTACTTTTTCGCTTTTATTATTTCCATTTCCCCTTATCTTCTGGTTCTACTTTCTCCACTACTTTTTCCTTATATCTTTTGTCTCTGTTTTTTCAGTTGTTTTTTTCTTGCCATTTTGTTCCTACTTTATCTACCTTATTTGTTTCGCAACTCAATGGATTAGTTTCAAAAGAACTAAATATTCTTTGTAGAAAACAAATAAAATAGTCATAAAATCCTGGCAGCTTATAGAAGAGGCTATTTACGTAAGTTAACTTTTTATATTAACTAAAATATCTTCTTACTTACAGCATAAAAATTTAGTTGGTAAGTATGCTCTAATGGTATTTCAAAACCATACAATATCATAAGACTTAATTCCTGTCTGTTGGGGTTGAGCTTGCAAAAGGGGGATAGAAGTATGAAATTACACCTTAGCTCAGCATATCTCAGCTTCACATAGAAACTACCAAAAATGCCACCTTGACTATAAAATCTCTTACCAGTAAATGAGGAACGCGAAAGTTCCTTATTTAACGCTGCAAAATCATAAAGCTAAGGAGAAAACCCCATGAAAGTACTGCTTGTAGACGACGACCCAGTATTCCTGGAGCTATCAAAAACGTTCTTAGAAGTGTTCCACGACATAAACTCCGATACAGTGGAATCTGCAGGACAGGCACTCGAGAAGTTAGATGAACTCTCGTATGATGTAGTAGTTTCGGATTATGATATGCCTTATATGGATGGCATTTCATTTTTGAGAACTATCCGTGATAAGAGAATTAATATACCTTTCATCCTTTTTACAGGAGTGGGCAAAGAAGAAGTTATGAACCGAGCTATCGAAAACGGTGCAGATTCCTTTATTCAGAAAAGAGGAGATCCTAAAGCTCAGTACTCCGAACTTTCAAAGCGGATCTGGCAGATTGTTAGCAGTAAGTCAGGTTACTGATTATTGTAAAGAAATAATTTGAATCTCTGAAAGAAGCAGCTTTAGTTTCTGTCAGGTATAGGGATCGTAATCACATTTAATCAACCATTTTTTAGTTAACCCTTTTTAGTTAACCTTTTTTTAGTTAACCTTTTTTTAGTTAACCCATTTTTAGTTAACCTTTTTTTAGTTAACCTTTTTTTAGTTAACCCATTTTTATTTGACTATTTTTAAATATTATTTATGTAACGCTTTCCTCTCTTTTCTATGTTTATCTGAATCACTTTTTTTATCTATCCACTGAGTTTTCTGGTGATGCTCGAAAAAACAACCATGTAAAGGTAAGACTGTCAGGCTTTCTTTTTATTCATCTCTGCTATTACTGCGAAAAGGTTTCAATAAATAACAGTAGAATACTCTGAAATTATTTCGGTTCAGCCGAATCCTTTTTCTGGATATATTTATGTGGTATTATATTCATTGCTTTTAGAGGGATTTTGTGGTTCTGGAGTACAAATTGCTTATAGGTGGAGAGTCGAGAGACTCGTCAACAGGAGAAACTTTTGATGATATCAATCCGGCTACTCTTGAAAACCTTGCTACGATACAGGTAGCCGGGAACGAGGATGTGGACAGGGCAGTTGAGGCTGCCGAGGAGGGATTCAGGGTATGGAGCGAAGTTCCGGCTCCCAGAAGGGCTGAAGTGCTCTTCAGGGCTGCTCGCATCTTGCAGGAGAGAAAGGAAGATCTTGCCATACTCATGACAGAAGAGATGGGGAAGGTGCTGCCCGAAACAAGGGGAGATGTACAGGAAGCAATAGACATCACCAATTATGCCGCAGGGGAAGGCAGGCGGATGTTGGGGGAGACAACGACTTCCGAACTCAAGGACAAGTTCTGCATGACCGTGCTCAGGCCGATAGGAGTTGTGGGCATGATAACACCCTGGAACTTTCCTATTGCAATTCCCAGCTGGAAGATCATGCCAGCCCTTATAGCAGGAAATGCAATCGTGTTCAAACCTTCAAGCGACACGCCCCTGCTTGCAATTAAACTCGTCGAAATCCTGATGGAAGCAGGCCTGCCTCCCGGAGTGGTAAACATTGTGCCCGGACCCGGAGGAAGCGTTGGAAAAGCCATAGTCCAGCATCCCCGAATAAAAGCAATTTCATTTACAGGAAGCCTTGAAACCGGGAAATGGATCATGGGAGAATGTGCAAAAACGATAAAGCGGGTCTCTCTGGAACTGGGGGGCAAAAATCCGGTAATTGTCATGGATGATGCCGACCTTGAACTTGCTCTTGAAGGCGTGCTCTGGGGGGCTTTCGGGACAACAGGCCAGCGCTGCACGGCTACGAGCAGGCTGATCCTGCACGAAAAAATAAAGGACGAGTTTATAACAAGGCTGCTTGCAAAAACAAAATCTCTCAGGATAGGAAACGGGATTCTGCCTGAAACGGACATCGGGCCTGTAATCAATAAAGCCCAGCTTGAGAAAATAGAGAGGTACGTCAGGATAGGAAAAGAAGAAGGTGCAACTCTCCTGCTCGGGGGAAATACCATAGATCCCGGGCTTCCTGGCTATTTTTTTGAACCGACTATCTTTACGGATGTCAGGCCGGATATGAGGATTGCACAGGAAGAGATCTTCGGGCCTGTGCTCAGCATCATTACGGTTTCAGGGCTTGATGAAGCAATTGAAGTTGCCAATAACACCAGATACGGGCTTTCCTCGGCAATTTACACTGAAAATGTTGGAAACGCCTTCAGGGCGATTAAAAAGATAGAAGCCGGGATCACATATGTTAATGCCCCTACAATAGGTGCCGAAGTCCATCTTCCCTTCGGGGGCGTAAAAGGAACCGGAAACGGGTTCAGGGAAGCCGGGACA
Source organism: Methanosarcina sp. 1.H.T.1A.1 (assembly GCF_000979295.1). Lineage (NCBI taxonomy): Archaea > Methanobacteriati > Methanobacteriota > Methanomicrobia > Methanosarcinales > Methanosarcinaceae > Methanosarcina > Methanosarcina sp. 1.H.T.1A.1. The sequence continues at coordinate 41,799 of NZ_JJQY01000017.1, forward strand.
GAAGCAATCAAAGAATTCACAGAGGTAAAAGCCGTGTACATAGACTACAGCGGCAGGCTGCAGAAAGCCCAGATAGATACGGAATGAAATATGGGAAGAGGGTGAATCATTCTGGATTACACGAAGCCGGAAAGGCTTGAAAAATGGAAAAACTTTGAAAAAACAGAACAATCAGAGGACGCAATGAGGACGCTGGAAACCGATCATGGTTTTTTCGAACAGGACATAGGGTTGCTTGATATGGTCTGTCTCTTATACACATCTCCGAGCCCACGAGACGG
>NZ_JJQY01000006.1:0-41985 GCF_000979295.1 Methanosarcina sp. 1.H.T.1A.1
AGATACAGGATTCAGGAGATACAGGATTCAGGAGATACAGGATTCAGGAGATACAGGATTCAGGAGATACAGGATTCAGAAGATACAGGATTCAGAAGATTCTCAACTATTTATTCCACTAAAATACAGTTGATATATATTGATTTTAACATTATCGATATGTGTGATTCCAAACAATACCTTGGCAATTATTGACAAACAGACTTTTGCGCAAGCTATATGAGCTTTCAGTGCGGGAAGGTAAGCAATGGCAAGAGATAGAAGAGATTATTATTATCATCAGGCAAAAGAGGATGGGTATCGGTCCAGGGCTTCCTACAAGCTCAAACAGATCAATGAGAAACATAAAATTATCAATCGGGGAGACTCAGTTGTTGATTTAGGTGCAGCTCCGGGCGGGTGGCTTCAGGTTGCAAAAGAGCTTTCCGGAGGGAAGGTTCTGGGTGTGGACCTGCAGAGGATCACTCCGATTGAAGGAGTCGAGACCATCATGGGCGACATAAACGCAGACTCGACAATAAAAAAAATTATCAAGATCGTCGGGGAAAAAGGTGCGGATGTGGTGCTCTGTGATGCAGCCCCCAACCTGTCAGGAAACTGGTCTTACGACCATGCGCGGTCAATTGAGCTTTCAACCTCGGCACTTGAGTGTGCAAAGAAGATCCTCAAACCAAAAGGAAACTTTGTGGTAAAGGTCTTTCAGGGAGACATGTTCAAAGATTATATGGACAAAGTCAGGGATAATTTTGTCCACGTCAAGGCTTATTCCCCGCAAGCGTCCAGATCGCAGAGTGCGGAGATCTACGTTGTCGGAAAGAAATTCCTTACAGCTCCTCTAAGGAAAGGAGACAGTTTCGTTGTGGATATCGAAAAGCTCGGCTCAAGCGGGGATGGAGCAGTGCTTATTGAAGGGTTCGTTGTCTTCGTAAAGGGAGTCGAGGTAGGAGAAAAGGTCAGGATCAGTATAACAGATGTCAAGCCGAATTTTGCGTTTTCAGAAGTTGCAGAACGGCTTGGAAAGGCTGAAAATCCTGAAAACTCTGGAAATCCTGAAAATCCTGAAAATCCTGAAAACTCTGGAAATCCTGAAAATCCTGAAAGTCCTGAAAAATCGGAGTAATTTTATCAGGGAGTTCAGTTAATAAAGTGAACTATATCATTCAGCAATGAAAATAGTCAAGCAGTAAAATATAAAACGAGTTTCAAACACGGTGATCCGGTTGATTGATCTTCATACTCACACAATTTTCAGCGACGGGGAACTGCTCCCCAGCGAACTCGTCAGGCGGGCTGTTATTCACGGCTACGAGGCTATTGCACTTACAGACCACGCAGACTATACAAACCTCGAACAGCTTCTTGATGCTGCAAAGAAAGCAAAATACCTGGAAAATGAATGGGATATTCGCGTCCTGCCCGGAGTCGAGCTGACGCACGTCCCTCCAAGAAAGATTGCTCCTCTGGCAAAGAAAGCAAAAGAGCTGGGCGCGGAAATCGTGGTCGTGCACGGAGAAACCATATCCGAGCCTGTCGCCCCCGGGACAAATGCAGCGTCTGTTGCCTGCGAGTATGTAGATATCCTGGCTCATCCCGGCCTGATCTCTCAGGAAGATGTCCAGACTGCGGCAGAGAATAATATCTTCCTTGAAATTACTGCGAGGAACGGGCACAACAGGACAAATGGTCATGTTGCAAGGCTTGCCCTCGAAATCGGTGCAACTCTTGTGGTAAATACCGATACACATGCTCCCGAGAACCTGATCACCGATGAAACCGCCCTGAAAATTGCAATGGGAGCCGGGCTCACCGAGTCAAGGGCAAAAGAAGCGTTTGAAGCATCTAAAAAGAAGGTAGCAGAGATAGTCTGAGCTGCACTTCGTGTGCTTTCTTCTCTGTTCATCTCATGTTTTCTTAATTTTTCCTGTTCTAAATTTCTTTCTCTTTTTCGGTTCTTCTTTTCTTTAGCTTCTTTTCATGTTTCTAACTTTGATTTTTTTATCAGTTTTATTATCACGGTTACGATAATGCCTAAATGTTGTTTTTGATTTTTTACATTTTTACATATCTCTTTCTTCGACTATTCCAGTTTTGAATCAACGTTGGTAAGTAGCAAAGTCAGAGGAATTTTACTTCAGAATTATTATTGAGGGTATAGTCTGGTTATTTATAGGATGTGCAATTAACCATAAATATAATTTACATTTAAAGAAATGTAATATTATTAATCATCAATTATTTAATAAAGTGGGTAAGAGGAAACGGATAGTACAGGATGTACTACACTAGCTTTGAAAAATAGAAGCTATGTGGGGGAGATAATGTGAAGAGTAAAACTCTATTTATAGTTTTTACTTTGATATTTCTGATGGGAGTACCATCTACAGTATCGGCAAGAGATATTATAGTGGGCAACGGAAGTGGATCAAGTTCTACAATACAGGAAGCTGTAGATGGTGCAGAAGCTGGAGATGTATTACTAATAAAACCTGGAACTTATGTTGAAAACATAAACGTTTCAAAAGCAAGGCTAACAATTAAACCAGAAACAAGTAACGTGTTTATTGAACCAGCAGACGTCACAAAGGCAACTATCATTCTAAGCAATGTTGGTATATCACTAACCGGCTTTAATATCGATGGTAGTGTTTACGTTAATAACGCATTGTTAGGTAATAATGAGTATTATCTAAACAATATGAGCCAGATAACAAACAACGTTATTGAAAATGGTGGTATTGGCGTAGGATCTGAGAGTTCCGGTATTATTATATCTGGAAACAAAATCACTGGTGGTACTGGTATAGACGTATCATGTTGTGGGGATTACAATGAAATAACAAATAATGAAATTTTAAATTGCCCTACAGGAATTTACGTTTATGATGAAAGATTTGTACCGCCTATTAGTGGTAACAAAATAAACAACTGTGATGTCGGAATACATGTTTCTGGTTTATCTTATGATCTCGAAAACAACGAAATCACAAATTGTGGTGTAGGAGTAGTAGCCGGAGAAACCGGTGGTGCAAATTTAATTGGAAATAAAATAATGTACTGCTCAGACTGTGGGCTTAAAGTACTTGGGTCTTTAGAAGCTAAAGGGGCCTATAATAATTATTTCAACAATACAGTGAATGTAAAGTTTGGAGACTTTGAAAATACATATCTTTGGAACAGCTCACTCACTGAAGGTACAAACATAATTGGTGGATCATATATTGGAGGTAATTATTGGGCAAAGCCGGATGGAACCGGGTTCTCTCAGACTGCTATTGATGCAAATGGAGATGGTATTGCAGATTCAGCTTATGCAATATCTGAAAAGAACTATGACTATCTACCACTCACAGCTAAGTATAACCCAGTATTACCTGCTTTCGACTTCACAGCCAATGTAACTTCCGGAACTGTACCTCTGGTTGTGTTATTCACTTATACTGGCACTGGAGAAACTCCAACATCCTGGCTCTGGAACTTCGGGGACGGGATAACCTCAAAGCATGCCCAAACGGCTACACACACATTCACGAAAACGGGAACATATAACGTTACTTTAACGGTGACCAATGCCGCTGGAAGCAATTCGGTAAGCAAACCCGGCTATATTACAGTTACAGCAACTTCGTCTGCTGAAAAACCTGTTGCAGATTTTTATTCTCCTGAAGCCGAAAAAGTATTGAGTGGAATTAATGATCAGGGAATTTTCGAAAATGAAGTTATTTCATTCTTTGACAATAGTACAGGCTCGCCAGGCTCCTGGCTCTGGGATTTCGGAGATGGAAATACCTCAACAGAGAAGAATCCCACTCATGCATATGGAAAAATAGGTGGGTATACTGTAAATTTAACCGTGAAAAATGCAGCTGGAAGTGACTCCATAAGTAAGTATGGTTACGTACTTATGGGAATAATGGACGAAGCTGCAACTCCTGCATACTTCTCGTCCGACGTAACTTCTGGAAAGGTCCCGCTAACAGTGACATTCGTCGACGACCTGGATGCTGAACTTCCAAATTATCCGATCTGGCGCGAGTGGGATTTTGGTGACGGGGTCATTCAAACTTATATGGTGGACGCTAACGACTCTGCAACACCATATGCAACGCATGTGTACGAAAAGCCCGGTAAGTACACTGTATCTTTATATATGGATAACCGCGGTGGCAAGTCTATCATAACAAAATATAATTATATCACGGTCACAGCTCCTGAAGCCCAGGTGGCAGATTTTTCTGCTAATGTAACATCAGGTGCAGCACCTCTGGTTGTTTTATTCACTGATACCGGCACTGTAGAAGCACCTACTTCCTGGTTATGGGATTTCGGTGATGGTATCAATTCAAAACACGCCATGAATGCAACACACACTTTTACGAAGCCAGGGACTTACGCAATCAGTCTGAATGTGGAAAATGCTGCAGGTAAAAGTACAGTAACAAAACCAGATTATATAGTCGTTACAGATCCAGCCGTTACCAGTTCCAGTGGAGGGAGCAGCCACAGTAGTAGCGGAAGCAGCAGCGGTGGTGGAGGCGGTTCTCCCGAACCTGCAAAAAACGTTGAGGTAAAGGAACTTTCCCAGACATTCATTACAAACGGCAAAGAGGTAAAGTTTGATTTCTCAAAGAATGCGACCTGTGTTGTATATGTAAGCTTTAACGCAAAGAGGACTCTGGGCAAAACCACAACCGTTACCGAGATGCTGAAAGAAAAATCCTCTCTGGTTTCCGAATTACCCTCTGGAGAGGTCTATAAGTCCTTTAACGTCTGGGTTGGAAACGGAGGGGTTGCAAGCTCAAAGAATATCGAAAACCCTGCAGTCTGTTTCAAGGTTGAAAAGGACTGGATACAGGATAAAAAGGTTGACCAATCCTCCATTACCCTTAACAGTTACAGCGAGGACAAATGGGGGCAACTGCCAGTTTCCCTGTTGAAAGAAGATGATAAATACCTGTATTTCACAGCCGAAACCCCGGAATTCTCTTCCTTTGCTATTACAGGGAAGGCAAAAAGCACTTTGGGAGAATCTGAAACCGGAGTAAAGCTTGAATCGGAGACCAGAATGGTTAATGAAACTGATGCGGGAAGTAAAGGATCTGAAGCCGAACAGGAAACCGACCCGAAAGAAAGTGCGAGCGCGCCGGGCTTTGAAATGCTTTACGGATTAGCCGGTTTGCTTGCAGTATTTCTGTATAGACGAAGGTAAAAAAGGCTGAATACTGAAGTCCAATGCAGAAAAACAACGGATGAAGAGACCTGAGTCCCTTCATCTTATTTTTTGATCTTTTTAGTTGCTTCCTACTTTTCCAGCTCATTTAATTCAATTTCATACCAGTTCCCGGAAAATTACCCTTGCAGACAGGGCGGATACCAGCAAACCAATAAAGGGAAAAGGGGCCTTTTGCCTTAAAAGTTAAAAGCCTAATATTTTTTATGGAATCAGAAAATGAATAGAAAATATCTCGCTAGCATGAAAAAATGGTAAAAATTCCATAGGCTTTAAAGGGTATATTTACCAAAACGATTGCAAGAAAAATTGTGAAAATTGAACGGACATCTGCGGAAAGTGAAATATAAGGTCAAATGTCTAATTGGAAACAATGTCATTTTTTCTTTTTGCTATAATAGAAATAATAGAAAATAAAGAAAATTACTATTAAGAGAATTAAGAATATTGCAATAATTAATTCTCCAGGTAGTATTTGGGTAGCATGACTTGTACTAGAACCAGAACTTGAAAAACCATTGTTCATACTCTTAATATGTTAATAAATTTTAAATGTTTTTCTGGATTTTTTATATTTTCAAAGTTTCAAACGATTTTCTCAATGAATTACCTGAATGTCATGGATGCTATTCTAGCAGCGCTCAATGGAACGCCGCTATTATCATGAGAATCCAGTATTTTGCTGAATAAAAAATACTTTTTTATCAGTGGCTGAATAATTACCTTATTTTTTATCTTTTCAGCTGCTTACTGACTCTTCCAGCTCTTTTTCAGTCATTTTCCAGCAATTATTCAATCTCTATACCATCCCGCTGAAAATAATCCTTGAAGCAGCAGCTGAGACCGCAAAGATAAGAACTGTAATCGGGAGCATGCAGGAGAGGTCATATTTCAGCTGCATCCGATCTCCTCCATATTCTATGGCTCCTGCAAAGCGCGTGAGGATGGCACTTATAAGGACAACGTAAACCCCTATTGCAAGCAGGAACTGGTCCGGAGGAATGGACTGGGAAAAAGTTTCGGGACTGATTTCCACAGGCATTCCGGAAAGGTCTGCGGGTACCCTGCTTACCCTTTCTGCTACTTGGTTCAGGATTTTTGTAATGACTTCGGAAAGGGCGAGGGTAATTCCTGCAATAAGAGGGGCAAAGATTGCAGCAGTTGAACGCATTGTTGAAGTAACGTCGTAGAGGGAACGCCTTATGCGCTCTTCAACTGCACTGAGCTCTTTTAAGTGATCTGCAAGCTTAACAATTGAAGCTCCTGCAGCCTCATGGTTTTTGTGGACGCTTTCAGTAAAGAGGAGCATGGTGTTTCGGATTCTTTCCGAATACACGTGCCTGAAAGCCCCGAATTCTTCGTCAAAAACGGCGTCCCTGAGATTTGTCCTCATGCTGAGCAGGTTCATGGAAATCTCCTCAAAGGCTTCCCCGATTTTTGAGCCTTCCATGGTTCTGGCTGTGTGGGCAAAGGCTTCTTCCGGGGCTTTTCCCTCCGAAATCCTTCTGCCGAGCACAAAAAGGGAATCTGCAAATTCCTGCTCCATCTGCTTTATCCGGTCTCTTATCTTCTTGTACGGAATAGATGAAAAATACAGGTAAATTGAGACCCCTGCAGTGCCTCCCACAACTAAAGGAAGGGCTGGAAGAAGATAACCCCCAAGAGGAGTTGTAGACACTATTCCTCCCGGGTTTCCGACTGCAAGCAGCAGATATCCCAGAGGAGCCATCAGGGCGCAGACCAGGGCTCCGGAGAGTATCGCAAACCTCTTTTTCTGCTTTATGTCTGCAAGGTCGGGATGGGAATCCGGGATCTTCCTGGGAATAAAGGCAACAGGCCTCTGCATCAGAATGTACTCTGAATAGACTGCTGCAAGGACAGGAAATACAAGGTCATACAGAAGGACGAGGTCCGTAATCTCGGGTTTCATCCCTACAACCGTGACCGCAGGCAGGAGAGCTACCAGGGCAAGAGGGATCAGGATGAAGATTGAGTAGAGCACGTAACTTGGGGTCTTCAGCTTTGCCGCAAAGGATTCCATCAGAGTTTCAGTGCCTTCAAGGCTGATGTCGAGAGCCCGGTTCAGGGTAATGACCCTCTGGGCTTCATCAGGCTCGGCAGTTGAGCTTTTGATCAGGTGCAGGGAACGCTTGAAGTATTCACTGTTTCTGCCCCACAGGTCGGCAAAAGAGAGGAGAGCGTCATCCATGCTGCTGTAGAGCCTCAAATTCAGGTCCCAGGTCAGTTTTTTTAAGTCACTGGCAAGCGGCCTCTCCGAGTTCCGGGCTGCAAAGAGCACGGCATGTTCAAGATTGGGGACCAGTTTCATTGACATGATGATATAGCTTAAGATTTCCGGGATGTCTCCAAGGGAGGATATTTTCATAAAGCCTGCCTTTATCTTCACATACTCACTCAGGTAGCAGAGGACTATCAGCGGAATGATAAAGGTCAGGGTTCCCATAATGAAAAGAGTCCGGGGTTCAAAACTTCTGGAAAGGAGAAGAAAAAGGTCTATTCCGATAAGCAAAATTAAGGTTACAAACGTCCCCACGTAAGAAAATAACACCGTCTCGAAGGCTTCAAGGTCAAAACCGGTAAACCGGAGGGCGTCTCTATACTCAGGACTCACGCTTTTTTCGCATTTCCTGCTGAATGCATCCGGGTCCTGAACAGTCCATCCCCACTGCTTTGTTGTGGTTTTGCAGGCTCTTACATACCAGCTGCTTTCTTCCATTTTCCTGACCTCAGACAGTTATTTTTACTTCTGGCAGCTGTTTTTCTTCTGATCGTTGTTTTACTTCTAGCAGCTGTTTTTCTTCTGATCGTTGTTTTTCCTCAGATGGTCGTTTTCCTTTTCCGGCCCGTACACGGGAAAAATTTTCAAACCAGGTTTCCCACTGCCTGTAAAGCTCTTCAAGATCGGCTCCTGAGATAGATTCGGGACCTGTTTCAAATCCTCTGTTACCTGTCTTGATGGAATCCGAAAGCAGCCAGAACATATTGTTTGCCTCGCTTACGGCTTCGGCTTCAAGCAGGAATGGACTGCGAACCCCTTCAGCTGCAATCCTTTCTTTTATCCGTGTCCTGAGTTCGATATTTTTCAGGGCACTGTCAATGGAAATTCCCCATTTCCGGGCAATCTTTCCTATAAGTTCGGACTGTCCCTGTTCAAGCACCTTTCCTGCAAGCAGGCAGTCCTGAGATGCATCATAATGCATGATGTCGGTAAAGAGCTCGGAAGGTTCGGGGTCTTCTATCGATGTACCGGTCACTTCTGCAATCCGGCTCACCCGTTTTATCTTTTTCATGCTCCCTCCGGGCCTGATGCCTGAGCATATTATTACCGCGTCGGTTGCCTTGAAAGAAGCAGGAGGGACTCCAAGGGTGTGTACGACTCTCTCGTATACGTTTTCAACGGATGAGCCGTGGATGGTCCCGATAACGGAGTTCCCGGCATTTCCTACCTGCATGGCTTCGTAGAGCACTTTAACTTCAGGCCCCCTGACCTCTCCCAGCACCAGAGAAGAACTCCCAAGCCTCAGGGCAGCCCGAAGTGCGGTTTCGGGGCTCATTTCCGCTCCGGACTTCAGGACTGATGAGTGGGAACTCATCCCCTGCACCTTCCAGCCCAGGTCCTGGAGCTGTTCTGTCGGGAGTTCGTGGGTGTCTTCGATTGTAAGGATCCTGTATTTCTGGGGAATTTCAAGCAGCATTGCCGAGAGGAGAGATGTTTTTCCGGCTCCCACCTCTCCGGCAACAAGGACCGAAGCCTGCCCGTCCATAAGGAAACTCAAAAACCCGGCTGCAAAAGGAGAAATAGAGCCCGTATTGATCAGTTTCGGCAGGGTCCAGGGTGTGAGGGAGTGTTTTCGGAAGGCGTATGCAAGCCCGTTTGCACTTAGCGGGTCTCCGATTACGGATACTCTTACCCCGAAAGCTTCAAGGTTAAGCTCAAGCACCGGGACAGCTTCTCCAAACGGCCTGCCGCTAATGGTCCTGAACCTTGAAACCAGAGAGTCAAGATCGTCCTGCGAGAGAAAGACGTTGCTTGTACATTCTTCTCCATCCATCACAACGTGCACAGGGTTCGTATCGGCAGGGGCATTGATGTATACGTCTGTTATCCCGGCATCGGAAAGGAGGTCTTCTACGATCCCGAGCCCGTTCGTGTACCTTGCAAGGAGGTCGGCATAGCTTTCAAGTTCATCCGGACTGCAGGCTTTCCCGCTTTCCAGCAGTTCTTCGCCCAGCAGGTCTTTTGCCATGCGTTTGAAGTACTCCCTGGCTCCGGTCGGGTCTGCAAAAGCAAGATCTTTTGGCCTGTGCCGGATCATCCTTTTTCTGACGGTCTCAAGCAGCCTGAGTTCCTCCTGCCTCAAGTTGTACTCGGGAGGCCTGATCATGTACAGCTTTTCCGGCCTGTCGGTGTAGCGGTAAATAGAGACCTCAAGGTTTCTTCCTTCCCTGCCGTTTATGTCATAACATTCGAGAAATTCGGTATTTTCAGGAGCTTCGGTGTAAATTCTCGAACTGGAAAAAGGCGGCCTGACGTGAGATTTGATCCTGCTTTCGTAGTCGAAAAAATCCTCATCTTGTTTTTTGTTTTCTGGTCTTTTGTTCTCTTGTCTTTTGTTTTCTGGTCTTTTGTTCTCTTGTCTTTTGTTCTCCTGTCTTGGATTCTCCTGTCTTTTGTTCTCTTTTTTCTTTCCAGTGCCGGGAAATGAGAACGGAATTTTTTCGGATAAAGAGGCAGGGGTTACTTCTCCCGAAATGTCTTCTATCAGGCTTCCGGTTTTCTTTCCTGCATTTCCTCCAATTGTTACCTTTAATTTTTTCCATTCCTTTTCTTCTGAACGGTTTACCTTTTCTTCCGCACTTTCTAACCAGCCTGCTTCCAGACAATAACCGGACTTTTTGAGGACAGGAACTTCAGGAAAGCCAGACATTTTCTCTTCGATTTCATTCAGGACGCTGTAGAAACACTCAGAGCATGCAAGGCAGACAGGAGTTGCATCCGGAACTCTGCCAGCCATTTTTCCATGAATAATCTTTTTCAATTCCAGCCGGGCTTTTAATGGGTCAGTTTCCACGGTTTTGGCAAGGGCAGAAATGATCTCTTTTCTCTCAAGGCTGCACCCCTTTTTTTCGGACCGGTCGCATGCCTCAGGAACAACTTCAGCGCTCCTGTATGCTGCAATTGTTCCCTTGAAACCTGCCAGAGCATAAAGTAAAGCCAGGGATTTCCCTTCGTAGTCCCGTTCATAGAGCCTTGAGAGTACAAAACAGTCTGCATGAATTTCTTTTTGGAGGATGCCGAAGATGTTTTTCCTGCAGTACGAATCATTAAGTGAAGACCCTGCATCACATTCCTTGCAGTTGATTACAATTGTTTTCCGATTTTTCGTCTGCTTTATCCTGTGCGGGCAGTTTTCCTCTTCCTCTTTATTTTTTCCTTGAAGCAGGCCCTGATTAAGGCTGTTTACAGCGTCCTGCAGGCTGCTGGCAGCATCCTGAAGTTTTAGCATTATGTCCAGAATTTGAACCCCCATTTCCCCGGATAACCTTGAAATTTATCTTCAAATGTATTAAACTTTTTCTATTAATAATCCTCCGTACTTTTTTAGATTGAAGTTTGATAATAAATATAAAAATCACATCAGTTCAACACTGGTCCATGTATTGTTATTCACGTTCAAGAGACGCTAGAAGACAAAAGATGGACATTCAAATCTTCAATCTATCTGAGAAATACTTTCGTGGAACTCTTGATGAGGCACATGGAACATTTGAAGTATACCGTAGTCTTTACAGCTACAGATTTAATATCTTTTCTGGAAAAATTTTCTTTAAATTTGCAAATAATAATAAAGAATTAATTAATCTGATTACCAAAAATAAACAGGGGGTTAAATAAGACCAAAATGAAATTTTACTTGTGAATCTGAAATAAAAAAATATATTACTAGCAAACAAAAGGTAAGGAAAAATCGGAACAAATAATAGCTTCAAAGGTGGAATCGATTTTTTAAGACTAGGGGTTGGAGGTATCCAGAGGTAATTAAGAGACAAATATCAAAATTACGAACATTTGTGGGAACTTACATAAATTTATTTTTAAGAGTATTAAAAGAACTGTGAGTGAGTTGGAAGTAATTTTTTACTGCAATAACGGAAAAATTGTATATATTTCTTACAAAACAATTATATTGCTATTATATAAAAATATAGATGGTAACTTAAGTTCCAATTTAAACTCTATTTAAATATTCTGCAGTTACGAATTTTATCTTTAAGCAGTAATGTGCTACCAATTAGTATTACAGCCCAACCGGAAATATTATGATTCGAAACTAATACAGATCCGGCAGCAATGATTATTGCAGAAAAAGCGCTTAGGACTGTATAGTCTGATTTCATACTATTTTTCAAGTTTTGAAAGTACAATCCCCTTGTTAGCCCATGCCTCTACTAATTTAGGATTTAACTTTATAGCTTCCTCAAAATCAGATAATGCTTCTTTTTGTAAATCCGAGTAGTAATGAGCTAAACCACAATTAAGATAATCAATTTGATCAAGCTTGAACCCAACATTTCTAGATATCATGCTAAGTTCGCAGAGTGATATAAATTTAAGTTTGATGTCCAAAGTAACTTTATATTTAGGTAAAATATATCTATAATTTTGAGTTTCATCTTTTAAAAAATTGATTTTTGGAAACAAAGCATTTGATAACCTTTCTTCAAGACATTTTCGCTTTTTGTGTTCTGAATACGAAATGTAAACTGCAGTGACAAGCAAGATAAAAATGATTAAATAATATTGGCTCTCTGTCAAATCATTAGCTCCATGAAACCTAGCTAATTATGAAAAAACTTTTTACATTCTTATACGTTACTAAATGATTTCAACAACCTCTAATTTCAATAGATCTGATATATACTAACTATAAACAATCTGTCAGGTTTTGGTTTTTTCAAATTCTCTTTTTATAGGTAAAAACTAAATTTAAACTTGCGAAGTCTAAAAACAAATAGATGTTGTTATTTCTCTGATTTTTTTCTTGTCTTCTTTTTTCTTTGTGGGAAAGACCGCTCTCCTGCATCGAGCGTGACAAAAATGACGAGAGACAGCGAATGACGTTTTATGGGTCCGAAAAATCTAAAATTCAGTCCTCTTGAGCGTAGCGAAAAGGACCGCGTACTCCCGAGGCGCAATTCGGGTGCCGAAGCGAAACTCGGGTGGGTCAACTAAAGTATCTGTTTTTGGGTCTTACGTTAGGGGAGAAGAGAAACCAGAAAGCGATATTGACGTCCTGGTTGAGTTTGCTGAACGGAAGAGCCTGCTCACTCTGGTAAATATAGAACTGGAGCTTTCTGACTACCTGGGCATAAAAGTCGATTTGCTTACTGAGAAATCGATAAGTCCTTATCTGATTGATGAAATTAAAAAAGAAGACAGAGTTATCTCCGAATGATGCCTTATATAAAAGTTGCTCAAATCCTATATATAATTAATAGCTTTTGAATAGCTTTTGAATAGCTTTTGAATAGCTTTTGAATAGCTTTTGAATAGCTTTTAAATAGCTTTTGAATAGCTTTTGAATAGCTTTTGAATAGCTTTTGAATAGCTTTTGAACTACCCTTCTATCAGAAATTGAGCGCGTAAATTACCTGCTGGCCTATTTTCCCATTTTGTTTCAGGAGTTTTTTGTCAAGCATATCCTGTATGTCACGATTTGCAGTGGGCTGACTGACATCACATATTTCCTGATACTCATTGCTTGTGATCTTACCATTTTCTTTTAAATATTCAATCGCTTTTATCTGCCGGCTGCTCAACCCTATCTGTCCGAATTTCTCTTTCATAGAACGGTCGCTGCTCAGCTTCAGGACCGTTTTTTCGACTCTGGAAATTTCCACGGCAATGCCGAAAAGGAAATATTCGAGCCATTCGGTCAAATCCCTGTCCCCGGCATCCGCACTTGAAAGGGCGGAGTAATAAGAGGTGCGTTCTTTGTTGTAGTGCTCTTCAAGAGCGAAAAACCGTTTTGTGTCAAAGCCTCTCTTTGTCAGGACCAGGGTGGCAAGAGCCCTCGCGGTTCTCCCGTTTCCGTCAACGAAGGGGTGGATTCTGGCAAGTTCATGGTGAGCGACTCCTGCCTGCACGGCGGGCATGAGGTCAAGGGCATCTTCGCTGTTAAGCCACTCGACAAGGGCTTTTGCCAGGGCAGGGACTTCAGCAGGTCCCGGTGGGGTGTAGGTGACTTTCCCGGTTTTAGGGTCTCCGACAACGACCCGCACTTTCCGGTAGTTTCCGGCAGAATCATCAGGAAGGATATTTTTTGCCGTAAGCCTGTGGATTTCCAGGAGAAACTCTTCGGTTATGGGTCCGTTTTCAGGTAAGGAATCGATATATTTCAGTACATCTACATAATTCCGGACTTCCTTTTTGTCCTTTTCGTTTGCAAGGACCTCTTTTCCCTCGATAATAAGCTCAACTTCCTCAAGAGTAAGGGGGTTTCCCTCGATGCTTGTCGTGTGGTGGGCCTGCTTTATCAGGGCTTCTCGCTGGAGTTGTTTTTCCCATGCCGGAATCAGAGGGCTGTTTATGATGACTTCTCTGGCAGCCTGGATCCTTGCAAGCAGGCGCACGATTTTGTTTGTGTACTTGAAATTTGGCTGAAACATCCATTTATCCGCCTTTCCATCCCTTATTAAAAGAGTTACTCCTTTTGTTATTAACTTAGCGGGAATTTATTTCCGCACTCATTGCGGATATTTCCATAAAATTGCTGCAAAAGATGAAACTGAATCCGAGACCCGGGAACCGTGAGTTCTATTTCAAGGGAGTTTGCTATGTTAGTATTCAAAAATAGCTTCAGTAGTTGGCTCTGCCAGTTTCAGCACATCTTCTTTAAAGGCGAACAGGTTCTCAAAAACAGCTGAATTTTGACCCATCAGGAGTTCCTGCTTTACTCTCTTGCCCACGATATCATCGCTTCCCTCTATCAGCCTGAGAACAACCGAGCCGGGAAAGATTTTTGTCTCACAGGTGACATTATCGCAGTCCCCGTCTGTGATTCCAATAATCGGGATTCCAAGCCTGAAGAGGATGTCGCCTGCAATGGCTGTGGTGTCGTCTCCAACTGTAACTGCAAGTTCAGCCCCGGAAGCCAGTTCATAGGAATTTTCGGCGGCGTGGTCTATAAGCACAACTTTTCCTGCTCCTACCCTTCCCCCTCCCCAGGAAATAGGGCCTGATTTTTGGGAACTGGAATTTTGTTTTTTGGCATCCGGGAGTAAGGAATTGCTTCTTCGGATATCCCCGCTTTTTACCCAGGCTCCGGAAAGGTCAACAGGGTCCCTTTTTTCGTAATTATGGAGCTTTTCAAGTCCGTGCTCCTTTATTTCTCCTCCTTCGATTGCGGTAATGAAGCCGTTTTCGGAGATTATTCTTACTTCGGAAGATAGGGCTTTTCCGATCACGAGCCCGTTTACAAGGATGTTTTCTCCCGGAAATACACCTGAGATTTCGCGGATGATTCGGGCTTTTCCGGTTTTCGAGACGTTTTCTCTGGAAACAGGATTATGAAAGCTCAGAAGCTTTTCGGCAGGAAGTCCAAAGGCTTCAGAGAGTTTTTCAATGTAGCTGCCGGCTTTTTTGTTCAGGGGTATTAGCTTCCCGCCGGTACAGCCCGGGCTTTCTATCTGGATCAGTGGTTTCTTTTCAGGGTCCTTCAGGCGAGAGGCAACCTTTGCTCCAAAAATCATGCCTGTTTCGGGCGTTTTCCCCCTGTTAAGGAGGCATACAAGGTCTGAGGTTTCAAAAAAGGATTCAATGCAGGCGCTCGGCTTGAGGTGCCTGCTTATGTTTATAACATTTTCAAGCCCTGCATCAAGGACAGCTGTCTTTCCCATGGCTCCGCCAAGCTGAGCCTCTACTTCACCTATGCAGGAAAGCTTTTCCAGAACGATTTCCGCTTCTCCCGAATCGATTACTTCGGGCCCGTGGATTACCAGGCTGATTTTCATTCTCATTTGATTAACACTTAAGGGCACATGTTATATTACCCTTTATTCATCCCCTTGTGTGCTCCTGATACCTGCCTGAACAACGTGTTGTATAATAATTATCCGATTATTATCGAAAATTACATTATGCATTGTTACGTTCTGACAAAAACATAAGGAAAGAGGCAAAGAGATGGCTGACGTAAAAATTACCTGGCTTGGGCATGCTGCTTTTTTGCTCGAAGCCGAAAAGAAATTGCTGATTGACCCTTTTATTTCCGGAAACCCGAAAGCTCCATGCACCCCTGACGCTCTGGACCCCGACATCATAGCCGTAACCCACGGGCACCGCGACCACCTTGGAGATGCCATCGAGATCGGAGCCCGGACCGGCTGCCGGATCATCTCGATTCATGAGGTTGCAAACTATATAAAATCAAAAGGAGTCTTTGCCGAAGGCATGAACAAGGGGGGCACAATGGAAGTGGAAGGGGTGACCCTTACCATGACTCAGGCGCTTCATTCCTCCTCAATTGATGCTTCATGCTTCAGTTTCGACGGAGGTAGCCCGGCAGGGTTTTTGATAGGTATTGGCGGGCATTCCTTTTATCATGCCGGAGATACGGGTGTTTTCGGGGACATGCAGCTTATAGGAGAACTCTATGAACCCGAAATCGCCCTGCTGCCCATAGGAGACAGGTTCACCATGGGAATAAAGGAAGCCGTAAAAGCTGTGGAACTGATCCAGCCCAAAATCGTTGTGCCAATGCACTACAACACCTTTGATGTCATCAAGCAGGACCCTGAAGAGTTCAGAAAAGCTGTGGAAGCAAAAGTTGATACGAAAGTAATTATTATGGAACCCGGGGAATCGATCAAGTTTTGATTTTCAGGGTTTTTCTTTTTTCTTTCTTCTTTTTTCTTTCTTCTTTGTTCCGTTTCGTTCTTTTTTTCTTTCGTTCTTTTTTTCTTTCCTTCTATTTCTCAATAAAAATGAAGTGGAAAAAATAGAAGTAGAAAACCCGGGATTTCAGATCCCGAGCTTCTTTCTCTTTTCCATGATGTGCTGTTCGATCCCTTCAACTGCTTTCACTGCATCCATTTCCACGCTCAGGACTCCGCCTGTAACTTCCCGGCAACCTTCTGTCAGCAGTTTGACAAGGTTCGGGCCTCCGGTGACGGTCGGGACAGGATTTACATAGGTGTAGAGCCCGAGAGCCAGGGCAAAGATGGCGTCGATTGTGGCTTTTTGCTCCATGTATTCGGGGGCTGCTGCAGCAACAGGAAGGTCCGGGACAGGGACTCCTCCGAGGGCTCCGGAGATTGCTCCCAGGAGGTCGGCAAGCCGTCCGGTGTCGGTGCAGGTCCCGTAACTGAGTACTGGAGGGACTCCGAGGGCTTCACATACGGCTTTCAGGCTGTCCCCTGCAAATTCCCTGGCTTCGGGGGAGCAGAGGCCTGCAACCTGCATGGCTCCATTTCCGCAGCCCATAGACAGGACCAGGATGTTCCTCTTGATCAGTTCTTTTACCACCGCAACGCTGTGCACATCCTGCCCGGAGTCCCTTAATGTAGTGCAGGATACCATTCCGACCACTCCTTTGATTGCACCGCTTTTAATGGCATCAAGGAGAGGGTCGAGGGTGCCTCCGAGGGCGTCAAGAATGCTCTCGGTTGAAAAGCCGACAACTGCCTCTTTCATCGGGAGTTTCAGGGCGGTTCCAACCGAGCTTTTCCTGTTTTTGAAGTTTTCAATTGCCATATCCAGGAGTTTTGCTGCCTGCTTATCGGCTTCTACCGGGTTGTAGTTCAGGCGCTCGGTGATGCCTTCAAAAGCCACGAGTTCGCTTACGGGCATGAGTTTGAAGCCGTATTTTTTGGCGTAGAGGGGAGCTACCGGAAGCGAGCAGTTCATGTCTGCGGCAAAAAGGTCCACACTCCCGCTTGCGAGCACCGCTTCCTGGGAAATCCAGTTTCCGGTAAAACCGTAAAATACATTGTCTTCCTCCCACCTCTGGATCATTTCCTGCCCGGTTTCGATGCTGGCAATGATCCTCAGGCCTTTTGCCCCGGCTGCTTTTGCTTTTTCCTGCCATTCGGGCTTCCGGGCAAGCTGGACCATGGCAAAGCCTATGAAAGGTTCGTGCCCGTTCGGAAGCACATTTATGTACTCAGGGTCCAGCACGCCGAGGTCAACCCTCATCATGTGAGGCCTTGGGATGCCGAAAAGGATGTCCTGGCAGTACTCGTTTACAATCTGGCTCTGGTATGCCATCGCAACTCCCAGGCGCATGGCTTTTAAGGCCAGGCTCACGTAGTACCCGTCCACGTTTGTCAGGCAGGAACTTGTTGAAAACATCATCTCCCCGTAGATCCCGCCAGGGAAGATGTCCAGTTCCTTCCACTTCTCTTTTCTTTCCGGAGGGGCAAGGAGCTCCACAATCCGGCTCGGCTCATAAGCAGGCCTGTTAAATTCTTTTTCTACAAACTCGCACAGGCGGAGGGCAACTTCGGAGTCCGTCCCGCTGGTTTCTAGCCCCAGCCGGCTTGCAAATGTCCTCAACTTTTCAGGTTCACTTATTTTGTAAGGGGTGTTGCCCTTTGCGGTTTCCCTCAAAGTCCGGATTGTCTGGTCTGTATGGTAGTGATAAGTCGAAGCCCCCATTACGTTCCTGAGCAGCATCATCCGCATTGCCATCCCGTCAGCAGTGATCCCGCATACCCCTCTTTTGTCCTTTTCAGCGTCCGAACGACAGGGCCCATTGGAACACAGGTCACAACGGGCTCCTGCCATACAGAAAGTGCATCTCTTGTCCGGAACTCCACCTATTCCCTGAGCCTCATAGCGGTCCCAGACATTTGTCATATTATCTTCCTTTATCCGCTCATACATCTTTTGAACGGACTCGTGATAGGAAATCCTTTCTTTGTCCATGGTTATTACTCCCCGGCTAACTGCCGCTCCCTTCTCCTTCTTACCTCAAAGATCAGGAGGTCCCCTCCAGGCATTACATTGTATGAACATTTTCTTATGAAGCAAATATCCATCAGTAAGCCTGGTTGTAGTTATCAGTATATCGGCGCAGGAAATATTTACAATTAATTAGAAGCACGGTAGCTGTTAAGGAAGTATGCGGACTGTTTGAATAAGAAATGTGTTGACTGTTTGAATAAGAAATGTGTTGACTGTTTGAATAAGAAATGTGTTGACTATTTGAATAAGAAATGTGTTGACTGTTTAAATTAGAAGCGTGCTGACTGTTATACTGCATTATACCGAATTTGAGAAAAGGTACGGAAAAAAAGCTAATCCCAGAAGGTGCAGAAAAAAAAGGCTGATCCTGGAAGGCACAATAAGAAAGGAAGAAGTTGTACCTGCGTTAGTTTTTTGTGCCTTCCATGGTTTGTGGAATTTATACCTTACTCAAAGTTATACATTATTCAACACTGTTTTCAACACTGTTTATATCTATCTTATAAGTGTGGTTGTCCTCAACCCGGAAAGTAATTGATTTATCCTGTTCCGTTTCATAATCGAGGGACTTTTCGAGTGTAGTGTCGTAGACCTGTGTGTCGTTTCCTGCAGTTATGTTTACGTTTACAAGAGCGCTGGCACCATTTGTATGTGCGTCGAATGCAACCAGTTTCTCATTATATTGCAGGTTTTCAAAACTTGCATCATATGTATTCCTGCTGATCTGGTTGTATTCATAAAATGACACTACGGTCATGTTGTTTGATTCATAGTTATCCACCCAGTCATGGAACTTTGAGCGGCTTATTGAGTATTTTATTGCAGGTTCCACGTCGAGTTGATGGGAGAATACCGGATAGGACATGCCTGCTCTTGACGCTGGCTCCCACCATTCCCATGTATCATCGTACAGGTTTCCTACATCCCTTTCCGCGTGAATTGCTGCGTCTCCGTTTCTCCAGGTCATTCCTAAGTTTTCGTATGCATAAATTGCATGAGTAAGGTTATCACGATTTCTCAGGCAGCACCAGCTTGTTGGTTTCTGGCCTAGTTTTTCAGACACGTACAGGTATTCTTCATCCATTACCCTGTATGCTTCTTCAAGTGGAAGGCTGTTTAACTCCTTTGTATAGTGTATGCCAACTTCCCAGGAATCGTTAACAACCAGATTGCGCAGGTACTCAACGTATGTGTCATTTGATTTCTCAAACATTCCCTTATCAAACCACATCGTACCTCTATACCCTTTGCTGTTCAGGTAGTCGATTCCTTCCCCGGTTGTATTCATTGGTAAAGGTCCGTCAAGTCCGAACGGGATCATCTTACTATCCCCGATTGCAGTTATGAGTTTTCTCTCCGTTGTCTGGTTTATATCGTATATGTCAACGTCAAGGTAAGTTCCTTCTCCAAGGATAAAAGCGGTGAACTTGATATATCCACTTGAAAAATCGATATAAGGAAGCTTTTGCCTATCTAGATTATAGAACGGGGTAACTATGGAGTTTCCATCCTGTGCGTAAATTGTGTTTGTTTTGTTATAACCGTCAAATATTATTTTGAAACTTGTTTTTTCTGACGCGTCACCAAGAATAACTTTTTCGTATTTGGTTTCTCCAGAAGAGTCTCTGTAATAACTTTTAAGTATAGTCTGACCCTCGCTTTCTCGTATAATCAGTCTTGAACCCGGACTATCCAGTTCAACAAAGCTTTGCGGGTCATCTGCACTTATGTCCATTGAGATTTCATAGGCACATTTTACCATTGGGGTAAGGTTGCATATGTACAGGGCCCCTGCCTGCCTTGGTTCCTCGAGGTAGTGAATTATCGGGACAGAGGTACATTCACAAAAAGTAAAAATATCCAGGGTGCTTCTAAAGTGCTCCAGGTATTCATTGATTCCAAAACAAGAGATAGTATCCATACCCGGAAGCAAACTGCATGGAATTAGAGGAAAGTCTCTTACATTACTATACTTCAGCCCTGTTGAAGGGTTGTTGAAAAACAGTTCTGATTCTTGCGTTGCATATATACTTGAATATAGTTTATCGTAAGCTTTTTCTCTCTGAACCTTTGCGATAAAAACATTAGCTGGAAGATTATTTATTTCAGAGTAGTTCTGTGAAAACAGGATGATGCTTCCCTGATTAATATTCTCAACCATTTTTGAGCTATCCGTATCCGGGGATGCGTATGCCTCTCCTATCCACAGGTAACTTATCATAAGTAGTATGAAAATAAACACTTTTAGATGACTACAATTCCTCACTAAATCACCAAAATTAATTTATAATTTCCATCTCTACACTCACCATGAAGTTTTATACCTTTTGACTCAACAACCTTCGGAAGGGTATTCTGGAAGCTCTCCGCTTAACTGTTTTTAAAATTATATTTGGAATGTTTGGGTCTTGCTGATGTATGTAAATTTTTTCATTATCCGAAATTTATATTTTCCAGTAAAAACTTCGTTTTATCTATTATCACCTGTTAATTAATGTTTTCTTTTCCATTCGATTTGTTTTTACATAAATACAATCATGAACTTCCTCAAATAACAGGTACAAGGAAATGAAAGTACTTCTCAAGTTACAGTACTTTCATGCCAGGAAAGGGAATCATAGGGTTATTGGAATAACTATGTGAATTTGTGAGTAATGTTCGTCTATATCTCAATAACGGTCTGAATTTGGGGTTTAAAGCGCAGATTTAAATTATATTTAAAACATAACTTTGCTATAGTTTACCTAACTATAGTTACCTAACTATAATTTACCTAACTATTGTTTACCTAACTATTGTTTACCTATAACATTTTATAGCATCAATACGAAATCACCGGCATGAACATGACTACAAATATAAAACAGATTCCACTAGCTTCCGGAAGCGGAGTTTTTGAGCTGAATATCGCTGAGAAAAACATTTCCAGCTTGATCCTGCCTTCGGAACCCGATAAAAAGGAGGATGGGGCTCTTTTAATCCGGAAAGCGCTCGAGAATCCCATAAAAAGCAAGAGACTTTCCGAGATTGTAAACCCGGAATCCAGAATTGCAATTATTGTGAGTGATGTTACGAGGCCCACTCCCACTGCAAAAATTCTTCCTCCTCTGCTTGAAGAGCTTTATTCAGGGGGAGCAAGGGATGAGAACATCACAATTATCTTTGCTCTCGGGCTTCATCGCCAGCAGACTGAAGAGGAGTCAAAGAAACTGGTTGGGGAGGATATCTACAAAAAAATCCGGTGCATCCAGCACGACACTTCCAGGTGCAAACGGATTGGGGTAACCAGCCGTGGCACTCCCATTGAGATATTCGAAGAAGTTCTTGATGCTGATTTTGTTATTGGGACAGGGGGAATCGAGTTCCATTACTATGCAGGATATAGCGGTGGGGCAAAGTCCGTACTTCCCGGCGTAAGCTCTGAGGAGTCTGTGCTTACCAACCACAAAATGATGATAGAGGAAAACGCGGTTTCCGGAAGGGTAGACAGTCCTGTAAGGCAGGATATGGAAGAAGCTGCAAAGGTCTTTGGCCTTAAATTTATTCTTAATGTTGTGCTTGACAGCAAAAAAGGGATAGTTGCTGCCGTTGCAGGTGATTTTATCGAAGCCCACAGGAAAGGGGTCGAGATTGTGGACGCCATGTATAAAGTGTCCGTAGAACCTGCAGATGCTGCGGTCGTTTCCTGCGGAGGCTATCCTAAGGACATCAACCTCTACCAGGCAAACAAAGCCCTGGACAACGCAACCCAGGCTGTAAAAGACGGCGGCTCGATCATCCTTGTAGCGGAATGTGCCGAAGGGATAGGAAACCAGATCTATGAGTGCTGGAACATGGAATGCAAAACTCCGGAAGATGCAATAGAGCGCTTCAAGCACTGCTTCGAGTTCGGAGGGCACAAGAGTGCAATCGTTGCAAAAGCAGCAAAGAAGTTCAAGCTTTACCTTGTCTCGAAGCTTCCGGAAGATAAAGCCAGAACCGCATTCTTTACTCCGATGGCAAGTGTGCAGGAAGCCCTGGCTGCAGTCCTTTCAGAAAATCCTGATGCAAAGGTTCACCTGATGCCTCATGGGGGGCAGACCCTGCCTGTCCGAAAAGAAAATTGAAGGATTCTAAAGAGAACACAACAGGTCAAAGCGGCAGAAATTTCGGTCTCAGTTCTCTTTAAAATCTGTATTTCTTTCTTTTTTTTCAGGGCCTCCAGACAGGCTGGCGGAGGCGCTTGTATTTACCTGTGAATTAAAAAACGTTTATCGGGGCTAAGGAAAGTATTCTCTCAGCCCCGGAGTATTTCTCCAATGTATTGTTTCTCTTAATTGTGGTGTCATTTTGTCGGGCGCTTTTTAGCTGGCTGACAGGTCGGCTCAGATACGGTGCTGTGCAGGGAGAGAGAACTAAAAGCTTTTAGCTCCGGTATTCCGTAAGAGATGTGCCAATAATCAGGGAAAATCAAAAAGAGACGAAATAGAAAAAGAAGTGGCGCATAAAAATGCGCCTGATTTTTTTAAAAAAGGGAACAGGCTTAAACGCCTGTTGATTCAGTTGCCTTGTGTGACACTGGCTCCGACATTTCCTCTTCTTCGTCTTCAAACCTGAGCCTGTAAGCCTTCTTCAGGAATTCGGCTGAAGGTGGGACTGTCATAAGGCTTACCACTATCAGGGTAAGGAAAGCGAGTGGGGTTGCAACCAGAATAGGGTCCACAAGGGGCCAGGTGCCGGTAAGTAAAGTTTCCTTTCCGAAGATTGCCAGGCAGATCTTGAGAGGCACAGCTTCTTTTGCATGTACAAAGATCAACCAGAACAGACTGCTTATCGAGCCTACAACAAGGCTCGCAGTTGCTCCGGCTCTTGTTGTGCGCTTCCAGAAAAGTGCTCCCATGTAGAGAGGCAGGAAAGCGGAAGTGCACAGGCCCATGAACATGGCAGTAGCCCTCGCGATGATGCTTACTGGGAGGATGTAAGCCAGAGCGACCGAGACCAGGATGGTAAAGGCAATTCCTAACTTCGTAGCGTGGACGGCTGTTCCCGTGGACTTGCCGTTCATGAGGCCCTGCTGGTAGAAGTCGTGCCCTATGGATGTGCCCATTGTGTGGAACTGGGCAGCTGCAGTAGACATCGCAGCTGCGAGCAGGCTGAGCATGAAGAGTGCTACAAAGGTCTCGGGCATGGCCTGGTTCAGGAATTCGGGCATTATAATGTCAGTGTTCCCGCCCGCAACCTGAAGGGAAATCATGCCTGTAGTCCTGTAGAAGTAGACGTTGGAAAGAGCTCCCACAACGTATGCGACTCCTGCCATCATCAGGATAAAGGGGCCTCCCACAAGGACTGCTCTTTTCAGGGAGCGGTCATCTTTTACCGTCATGAACCTCACTGCGAGCTGTGGCTGGGCAAGCACCCCTATCCCAACTCCCAGGGTGATTGTGGAAATCATTGTCCACCAGATAGGGGAGTCGAATGCCGGCATTGCAGTCCAGCCCCTGTGCCCCTGGTCAACAAGGGCCTGAGGAACAAGGCTTGCCATATCAGTAAGAGCCTGGTGGGCTTCTACAACTCCTCCCAGTTTACTGTAGGTGAACACCAGCAGAAAAGCCATTCCCAGCAGCATGAGGGTACCCTGCATGGCATCCACGTACATCACTGATAAGAGGCCACCTTTAATCACATACGAAGCAATTATAATTGTAAAGATAAGGAGAGCGAGGTTGTAGTTGATTCCAAGCGTGGTCTCAAGGAACCTTCCGGCCCCTATGAGCACACTTGCAGCGTAGAGAGGCATGAATATTGCTATTAGAAGCCCGGAAAAGCCCTGGATGAACCTGGACTGGAAGCGTTTTCCTATAAACTCAGGGTAAGTTATGGACCCCAGGTTCAGCCCCATGCGCCGGGTTCGAGGGCCAAAGACCACGAAGGCGATGAAGATGCCGAAAAAGATGTTCATAAAGACTAGCCACAGAAGTCCCATTCCCAGTGAAGCGGCTACTCCTCCAAACCCTATTATTGCGGAAGTGCTGATGAATGCAGCTCCGTAGGAGAGAGCCATAATTGCCGGGTGCACCTGTCGGCCGGCGAGCATATACCCATCGGTCTGGGAATTTTTCTTATACCCCAGGCGGGCAACGTAGAAAGTGCACGCAAGATAAATGAGAACAAACAGGATAAGAGTTGAAGTATTGACTGCCATAAAAATCATTCCTGAAGAATTCAAGTTGCTGTTTTTTCGCAGGAGTTGTCAAAAAAGTCTGATTAAAAAGGCACTTTGAGCTGAGGTTCCCGGCACAGCTTACTGGTCCTGAACCGCTGCTTTTGGAGTGCTGCTTTTCACTGTCTGCTCTTCGTCCTCGCCTTTCCAGTTCAATGCCCCGTAAACCATACATCCGAGAGCACTTAATACACAAGAAACATATGCAAGCCAGATCTGTGGATCATCGATTCCTAACATCTACTACACCTACCAATATAATCTTCTGCCACTAGTTAACATGACACTTGTTAGCATAGTACATAAGAGCTTTTTGTTATTTAAGTATATTGTCTGAGGTAATTCAAGATCGGAGTAGACATAAGGCGTAATGTTATGTAATGTAATTTCATGCCACACTGAATACGATCCTTTTTATAATGAACAAGGCCCGATATCAACTATGAACCCAACTAACATGTAACTATGAACCTGAATGTTAATTGGAAATCATGTGCAAAAAAAGACTCAGGAGGTGAGAAGACTCAGGAGGGTGAGAATAAGATTCAGGAGGGAAAAGAAGATTGTAGGTGAACCCCTTTCGGGGCTCATTCTTTTCTATTGAGGGTATTTCTCGGAAGGTCTTTATTTCAATGTACACTCAGTAATTTCCCCGCCGAGGTCTTCCCTGAGCATACCAACAGCTTTTTCAAAATCATCTGTCTGGCCAAGTACCCACATAAGCTTGACAAGAGCAGTTTCGGGAAGAGTATCTTCTCCTTCGATTGCACCAGCTTTCAGCATATCACGGCCCGTATCATAAACGCGGTCGCAGATCCTGCCGTTAAGGCACTGGGATGTAACTATTACGGGCATTTTTGCGTCTCCAACCTTCCGGAGCAGGGGAATCCATTTTGTGGAAACGTGACCCAGACCCGTACCCTCAAT
Source organism: Methanosarcina sp. 1.H.T.1A.1 (assembly GCF_000979295.1). Taxonomy (NCBI): domain Archaea; kingdom Methanobacteriati; phylum Methanobacteriota; class Methanomicrobia; order Methanosarcinales; family Methanosarcinaceae; genus Methanosarcina; species Methanosarcina sp. 1.H.T.1A.1. The sequence goes on from NZ_JJQY01000006.1 coordinate 25,342, forward strand.
AACAAGCCCTCTGTAGCCGTTATTTATATAATAGTCAAGGACTGCCGGATCTGCCCCCGGAGTGAACTTCACAATGGCACACTTCGGTTCCATTCCCGGCTTGAATTTGAGGGTCTTTTCTCCACGTCTGGTATAGTCAATGAAAGTCTTTATTTCTCCTGTACTGTAGTCTACAGTCCCTATCGGAAGGGAGTTTACGGACTTGAAAGCATCCCTGCGGGAGGTATGCATCTTCCTTACTTTCGTTCCGCGGTGGATTTCACAGAAATCATCAGAGGTTGTGCCGTGCATAACCACCACGATTTCGGCAATTTCGCTTATAGCAACCCTGGCTGCGCAGATTGCGTTCATGGCGTTGTCGCTGCTCGGACGGTCTGCACTTCTCTGGGAACCCACGAAAACGATAGGTACAGGCGTTTCTATCATAAAGGATAGGGCTGCAGCAGAGTACATCATCGTGTCTGTTCCATGAGTGATGATTACTCCCTCAGCTCCGGCTTCTATTTCTTCGACAACTGCTTTCGCGAGGTTTTGCCAGGAGTCAGAGTCCATGTTTTCGGAGAGGATACTTGAGATTACCCTTCCTTTAAAGTCCGCAATTTCCTTCAGTTCCGGGATTGCGGCGAGGATATCGTCAGCAGTAAACTGGGATGTGACTGCGCCTGTACGGTAGTCGATCTTGCTGGCAATCGTTCCGCCCGTAGAAAGGATTGCGATTTTTGGGAGCTTTTTTCCGGGTTCGGGAAGTTTTTCTCCCCTTGTTTTACATTCTTTTACGCCGTTTCCTCCTCCGTTTACAGTTTCTCCATTATTTTCCTGAAGAGTTACCCTTACCTTATCAATGGAAAAACCGGCGTTATACCCGCTGTTCATTTTTATTGCGATATATCCTTCCATGGAAGGCATTACTTTGCCTTCATAGACAGTACCGTTCCTTTCAATGCTTACCCGATCGCCCTGTTTGAATTCCATGAATGATCCCTTTCTGCTGATTTTTGAGATGCTGTATAATTTGTATGATACTAATTTGTATGATACTAATTTGTATGATACTAATTTGTATGATACTAATTTGTATGATACTATGAAATCTAAATAATATTAAAGTTAAATGTGTTATTGAAATTAAATGTGTTATTGAATGTGCTTTTTACTTTTAGTTCACTTTATTCAGGCTTTCCTGTATTCTTCAACTACTGCAAGCAGGTTCTCAAAAGCCGAGTCGATTGAATCTTTAAGAGTTGCAATCTCCTGCTCGTTCAGTTCAAGTTCAGTCTGCCGCTTTCCAAGGTAATGCTGCATTTCTTCCGGAGCAGGCCCTCCTGCAATCTTTCTTCTCGTTATATTGGAGACCGGGTCAAGGGCTTCCTTTACCATCTTTTCCGTCAATCCCCTGCTTGAAAGCGACTCTCCGAGCACAACTTCAGCCACGGAGTCGATTTTTTCCATTGTGGGTTTTTCCATTTCCTTTGCAAGTATCCCGACAATCTGGTGGGCAGTCCTGAAAGGAATTCCGGTTTCTCTTACAAATGTATCTGCAAGCTCAGTAGCCGTTGTAAACCCTGTAATGGACTGGGCTGAAAGTACATCCTTATGGATTTTCATGGTCCTTACCATTCCTTCCATTACCCTGACCGATGCCCTGGAATTTTCTACCGAACGCCAGATATTGGGAGTTGCTTCCTGCAGGTCGCGGTTATAACTCAGGGGCAGGCCTTTGCAGATTGTAAGCAGGGACATAAGAGCTCCCACAGCCACTCCTGTTTTCCCGCGCATTAATTCTGCAGTATCCGGGTTTTTCTTCTGGGGCATAATCGAAGAAGTGGAGGCATACATATCATCCAGTTCGATGAAATTGAACTCGGAAGAAGACCAGATTACAAGTTCTTCAGCCATCCGGCTCAGGTTTATCATGAGGTTTGAAAACACCGAGGCGCATTCAATAAGGAAATCCCTGCTGCTAACCGCATCCATTGAATTTTCCAGCAGTCCATCAAAGCCCAGGAGTTCCTGAGTCCGTTTCCTGTTCAGGTTAAAGCCCGTAGAGGCAAATGCAGCAGCTCCGAGAGGGCAGAGGTTTACCCTGGAAAAAGCGTCCTGAACTCGGTCAAAGTCCCTGCCGAGAGCAGCTTCGTGGGCACAGAGGTGATGGGCAAGAGTAGTTGGCTGGGCATGCTGAAGGTGAGTAAAGCCTGGCATGAGGGTTTCAGTGTGTTTTCCTGCAAGGGTGACTAGAGTTTTTCTGAGGGCAAAGAGCTCTTCGAGCAGTCCGGTAAGTTCTTCTCTCAGGGTCAGCCTGATGCAGGTTGCAACCTCATCGTTTCTCGAGCGTCCGGAATGCATCCTGCCTCCCACATCTTCCCCAACCATATCGATGAGCCTGGACTCAAGAGAGATGTGTATGTCCTCGTAGCTGAAGTCGAGCTTTTCCATCCCTTCTTCCCTTATTTTCAAAAGCCCGCTAAGGATTTTGCCGCAGTCTTCTTCCTTTATAATCCCCTGCTCTCTCAGCATTACCGTATGGGCAAGGTCCACTGCTATATCAGCATTAAAAATCCACCTGTCAGCCTCCATAGAGGAGGTATAATGTAAAATTTCTTTGTCCGGGGCAGCTTCAAGCCTGCCTCTGCGTAAAATGTTGCTCATCGGTTTTCCTCTGTATAATTGTGAAGTAAATCTGTATTGTGAAAGTCTTTATGTAATAATGATTCTGTGGGACATTGTGAAGTAAATCTATATTGTGAGAGTCTTTATTTAATAAGGGTTCTGTGAGATAAATGATATTGTGCGCTTGTATGAAGTCTCTATCACATTCTTAATTTGCAGGCATACAAGACGTATAAAATCCGCAGCGTGGTATTATTCCAAATACTTAAATATGAATCGGTTTTCAGGAAGTCTCCTGTAAGGTAAGTGTAATAATGAGGACTCTTTAAGGAGAACTCTTGCTATTTTTTCAAAAACATCCGAATCAGCACTTCGCTAATTTTCTCTTCTTCATAAGGTTCTCCATAAAATATGTCTCTTGATTACGGTATCTGCGGCGAAAAATTTGAAGTAAATTTCTATCTGGCTCCACATTGAGAATAGTTAAATATCTAGTGGACAACTCATTGATAAGCATAATAATAGGGAAAGGAGTGGGGAAAATATGAACTATAAACTAATTATTATATCGTTGTTAGCAGTGGTAGCTTTGATTGGGGCACCCATGGCATCAGCTAAACCCAGCTTTTTGACATCTTTCAATCAACACTATGAAACTGCAGGCACAAGGCTTGATTCATGCACTACCTGTCATAACGGGGAAGCCATAAATCCTTATGGCAGAGCATATTTAGGAAGTGGGGAAGATTTTACATCTATCGAAAATCTTGACTCGGATGGGGATGGATTTACGAATCTGGCTGAGATCAAGGCCTTGAATTTTCCCGGAAATCCTGATGATCATCCACAAACCACATCAGAAATTATACCTGAAACACCCGTAAACGTAACTGAACCATCAGTTAATGCAACTCCGGAACAGCCAACTACTGAAGTGCCAGTAAGCAATGCAACTCCGGAACAACCAACTACCGAAGTCCCAGACAACGCAACTGAGGAACAGGAGTCCCCAGGATTTGAAGCTATTCCTGTGGTTGTCGGGTTATTAGCAGTAGTGTGCCTGATGAGAAGAGATATCCGGAAATAAAGCGTAAATTCGTTTAATGTCCGCAGCCACAAAGTACAACCGAATCTCACCGATCTATGAGCTGATAGATTTGCCTCTGGAACTTCTCTTTTTCCGGAGATGGAGAAAAGAGGCACTTTCAGGCCTGAGCGGAACAGTTCTGGAAGTTGGAGTGGGGACCGGAAGGAATCTTAAATACTATCCATCAAGCTCTCTGGTTACAGGAATAGATAACAGTGAAGGGATGCTTGAAAAAGCTCGGGAGAAAGCCGGAGGAATGCAAAATATCACCCTTCTCCTTATGGATGCCGAGCACCTGGAATTTCCGGACAAGAGCTTCGATTACGTGGTTACGACTTTTGTCCTCTGCACGATCCCTGATCCTCTGAAAGCTCTTAAAGAAATGAGGCGAGTCCTGAAACCGTCGGGGGAAATGATCAATTTAGAGCACGTTCGAAGCAGCAATTCCCTTATTGCCCTGTTTGAAGACTTAATCAATCCTGTTCTGCTTTTCCTGCTTGGGGATCATACGACCCGACATACCCTGAAGAATCTCGAAGAAGCTGGCTTTATCATTCAGGAAGCAAAAAAACTGGCATTTAAGGATGTTTTCAGGAAGATTCGGTCGAAACCTTAAAAGTTACGTATCCTCTTCAAATTCAAGGGGGAATTTTCTACCCCGAAAAATATACAATAATTTTGTCATACATTTATGAAGTTGATTGTGTCTCACAAGTATGTTTTTTATACCTAGCTAAATTTTTAATTTTCCAGCAAATCTGTGAAACTTATTTTTCCCCATACAATTTGAAGAGGATACAAAAGCTCTAATAAATGAAAATATAAAATAATGTAATAAAAATAGGTAAAATAAATGTAAAAATTACAAATTCAGGATTCAGCAATGGGGGGTTAATTTCTGGTCGAGGAAACCTTAAAAATCGAAGGAATGGCATGCAATCACTGCGTCGTAAGAGTGGGGAGAGCTATTGCTTCCGTGAAGGGAGTAGTGGAAGTGGATGTAAACCTGGAGAAAAGAGAAGTAGTTGTGAACTTTGAAGAATCCCTGACTGACCTGGAAAAAATTAAGGCTGCTATCCGGGAAGCAGGGTATGAGCCCTTGTGATTCCTTTTTTCTTATGTTGATCTATATTTTTCTGTTTGGCTCGGGTAGTAGTAAAAAACTTCCAGCAAACTCAGGTCGTGGGGTCAGTTACTGAAAAATCATGTTCAGGAGGATGGATTGCTTCATATTTGGCCAAATGTGAAGGATGGAGGTCGTTTTGTCGTATTGAGAACTAATCGTAGATCTTTGCATCCGATGTCATATATAAAAATAATCAAATAATATTTGTTAAGTGCTATACGGAGAGTGGTTGCAATAAATGGATTTATGGACAATTACGGTTACGGCATGATGGGGTATGGAGGTATGTTTTTCGGAATTCTTTTCTGGATTCTTATAATTGTGGTAGCTTATCTGCTAATCAAATGGCTTGTTGAACAGAACAAAACCCGTGGTGGTGAAGAGAAGTCTGCGCTGGATATTGCAAAGGAAAGGTATGCGAAAGGTGAAATTACTGAAGAAGAATTTGAAGAAATTAAAAAGCGCCTGGTCTGAGAGGGAAAATAAATATGAAATCTTTCCTCTTCTAGCTTTCTGCTAATCCTTATCGGCATTGGAAGATGAGATACATGATGAATCTGTAAGGTCCCTCGGTCACGAGGGTATGTCCTTTTCAGGTCTCCAGGATGGGCGACCAGTTCTTTCCTAAAGCTATACGAGACCTGATGAAGGCATCGGGTGAAATTGAAATAAATTGACGCATCTTTATTATTGGGGGTATTATGACGGTCACTATGGGCAGCAAAGAATTTGCAGCAGACCGGACATATATCTGTTCAATCATGCAGTATTCCATAAACTTATTATGTTAAATCTGCCAGTAAAAATCAGTGGAGGTTGAAACAATTACTCAGGAAACCATAAAAGTTGAAGGCATGTCCTGCGGACACTGTGTCATGAGGGTTAAAAAGGCAATTGAAGGTTTGGAAGGCGTAAAGAAAGTAGACGTGAGCCTTGAAAACAAACAGGCTGTTGTCGAATTCGATGAAGGAATTACTGATGTGGTGAAAATAAAGGCTGTGGTGAAGGAAACAGGATATGAGCCTGTCTGAATTGGAATAATGTATTTAAATAGTCTCAAAATACTCAATTTATTCATCTCGAGGAATTTATTATATAGTAAAAGGTACAGATTTTTATAATATGGGTGGAACGCCTGTTTAAAAGCAGCTGATGATCTGGGGGTGAAGACATCGGGGAGACAACACTTGTAGTAGATGATATGATTTGCAGGTACTGCAAAGACACGGTTACCAGGCTCATTGCCTCTATTAACGGGGTTTCCCGTGTAAACGTAAACGTCCCTGAAAGGACGGTAAATGTAACCTATGACAGCCGGATAACTGATGCACATGTCATAAGGATGACCCTGCTCGAAGCGGGTTATAAGAATATCAGAGAATCTTTAAACGCTTTTTAAGCGTTAGGGCAGTCTGAAAATCTGGATAGGCGGCATATCCGATGGAAATTTCGATAGGAGTTTATGGCATGACCTGTGGTCACTGCCAGAAAAGTGTAGCGGATGCCATTTCTTCTCTTAAGGGCGTGGAGTCTGTAGATGTCAATCTTGAAGCCGAAAGTGCAACTGTTATTTTTGATCCTGAAAAGGTAAGCCTTGATGATATTAAGGAAGCTGTCCTGAAGGCGGGCTACTCAACCGAAAAGGAAGGAGAGGCCGAAGCGGAGGCTCAGGCAGAAACCTCCGAAAGCACCGGAAAGACAGCAGAAGCTCCGGAAGTTGCTGAGATCGAAGCTGAATCAAAGGTTTCGGGAACCGTTGTGAGTGAGGAGGCGGCGGGAATTTCCTGCACCCTTGACGAAGCGTGCAAACTGGCGGAAAAAGAAGTAACTCGGCTGTCCGGGCAAAAAGCAGGCCCCAAAGAAATCACCCTCGGAGTTTCCGGGATGACCTGCTCGGCATGCGCCCTGAATATCGAGAAGGTCCTGAAGAAAAAAGAGGGTGTGGATTCCGTAGCCGTTAATCTGGAGCTTGGCAGGGCAAAGGTTAGCTTTGAGCCTTCCCTGATCTCTCCTCAGGAAATTGAAGAAGCTATTGAATCCATAGGGTATAAAGTCGAGAAAGATAAAGTAACCCTGAACCTTCAGGGCATGAGCTGTGCGTCCTGTGCTGCAAATATTGAGAAGATCCTCACTAAAACCGAAGGCGTAATCTCAGTTTCCGTAAATTTTCCGCTTGAAAAAGCCGTTGTGGAATTTAACTCCTCCCTCATTTCTGTCAGGGAAATTATTGCTGCAGTTCAGGGAATCGGGTATGGGGCATCGGTCCCTGCTGAAACGGTTGAGTATGAAGACCGAGAGCAGATGTCAAGGGACGCTGAGATTCGCAGGCAGAGAAATAACCTTATTGTTGCCCTTTTGCTGGGCATTCCCATATCCCTCGGAAACATGAGCATGATGTTTCCTTTCCTGTCGTTTGTGCCCTCAATCTTTTCCAATCACATTGTACTTTTTATAATGTCTACCCTTGTCCTTCTTTTTCCGGGCAGGCAGTTTTTTGTCGGGACTTTCAAAGGCTTCAAGCACGGCGTAACCGACATGAATCTCTTGATTGCTGCAGGAACCGGATCAGCTTATCTTATCAGTGTAGCAGCAACTTTCCTTGACCTGGGACCGGGATATGATGTCCTCTACTATGACACTGTAGCGTTTCTGATTATTTTCATCGTCTTTGGCAGGTACCTCGAAGCAAGAGCCCGGGGCAAAACCTCGGAAGCCATCCGAAAATTGATGGGGTTAAGGGCTAAAACCTCAAGGATCCTTGTAGACGGCGTGGAAAAAGAGGTTCCTGTAGAAGAGGTAGTCGTTGGAGACATTGTTGTGGTCCGTCCGGGTGAAAAGATCCCTGTTGACGGGGTTGTGGTTGAAGGAAGCTCTGCAATAGACGAGTCCATGATTACCGGCGAGAGCATCCCTGTTGAGAAAGGTGCAGGGGACACGGTTATCGGGGCTACCCTTAACAAGACAGGGTCTTTCAGGTTCAGGGCTACAAAGGTCGGAGCTGATACTGCCCTTGCCCAGATAATCAGGCTTGTAGAAGCAGCCCAGACAACCAAGGCTCCCATCCAGAGGGTCGCAGATGTTTTTGCTGGCAACTTCATCGTAGCCGTACATATAATTGCCCTTCTGGCTTTTTTCTTCTGGTTTTTCATCGGTTACTGGCGTTACGGGGTAGGAGAATCCGCAGAACTCGGAGGAATAAGCCCTTTCCTTTTTTCCCTGCTCATAGCTATCACCGTCCTTGTAATCTCATGTCCGTGTGCAGTTGGGCTTGCAACTCCTGCAGCCATTATGGTTGGTACTGGCAAAGGTGCTGAAAACGGAATTCTGATCAAAGGCGGGGAAGCCCTCGAGAGGGCGCATAAACTTGATACTATTGTGTTTGACAAAACAGGAACCCTTACTGAAGGTACTCCGAAACTTACAGATGTATTTGCAGTTTCTGGCCGCGAAGAAAGCGAAGTGCTTTTTATTGCTGCAACGGCTGAAAAAGGGTCAGAGCACCCACTGGGAGAAGCCATTGTAAGAGGTGCGGATGAAAGGAAAATAAGCCTTGCAGAGGCAAAAAACTTCCGTTCTATTCCCGGAAAAGGTATTGAAGCATACCTTGAAGAAAAGAAAATTCTGCTCGGTACGCGCAAACTTATGGAAGAAAACATGATTTCTTTCGAGGGGCTGGAAGTAAAAATGCAAAAATTTGAGGAAAATGGGAAAACTGCAATGCTTGTAGCTCTTGGAGGTGAAATCATAGGTCTTGTTGCTGTTGCCGATACTCTGAAGGAGAACTCTAAAGAGGCAATTGAGACCCTGATAAAAATGGGCATCGAAGTAGTTATGATAACCGGAGACAATGCAATTACAGCCGGGGCAATTGCAGCAGAGGTAGGGATCCCGAGAGTGCTTGCGGAGGTGCTGCCTGAAGACAAAGCAAATGAAATCAAAAAGCTCCAGAAGGAAGGCAAGCTCGTTGGCATGGTAGGTGACGGCATTAATGATGCACCTGCCCTCATTCAGTCCGATGTGGGAATCGCTATGGGAGCAGGTACGGATGTAGCAATGGAATCTGCAAAAATAGTGCTTATCAAAAATGACCTGAGAGATGTGGTCGCAGCGCTTAAACTGAGCCGGCTTACCATTAATAAGATTAAGCAAAATCTGGCCTGGGCCTTCGGATACAATATGCTGGGCATCCCTATTGCAGCAGGAATCCTGTACCCCATTTTCTTCCGGATTATGATTACGCCGGAACTTGCTGCCGCTTTCATGGCATTGAGTTCAGTTTCTGTTACAACCAATTCCCTGCTAATGAAAAGAAGCAGGATTAAATAAGTTCAGAGCAGATACTTTTGAAGCTTATAATTTAAGGTAAATGTCAAAAAATGAACTCCGCATGCGTGGGATGTTGCTAACAAAACTTTCCTGCATGCGTACTTAAAAAACTCTCCGGATGAACCTTTTGAAGGTTAGGTTTTCGGGAATTCTGAACACTTGGTTGTTGTTGGTGAATTATATGGTAAAATTTGGATCCAAAGACAAAAGGACCAGAGTCGTGCTTCTCTCAAGTATTGCCACCTCGATAGTGCTAATGAATCTCTTCCTGTTTGGGGCTTTATTGACCAACATGTACCTGGGGGAAACAGCCTACACTCTGGTAGATATCGCTGCGGGTTCTATTTTCGTTTTTGTGATTACCATGATTATCTCATTGTCCCTCTGGCCTAAGGTAATTGACTGGCTTGAAAGCAGAGAAACAAATAAGTAATGAATCTCAATTTTTTAAAAACGTACTGCTTTATATAACAATGAATTTACCTTCTGCCATGAACAATGGAAGTATCAGAGCAAATATCAAGGAAGGACTAAAAGTGGGAATTGTCCTGAAGCAGGACCAGAGAACCGGGAAAATTACCCAGGGCGTTGTAAAGAGAATTTTAACCAATTCTTCAACTCATCCGCATGGGATAAAAGTTCAACTAGCGGATGGGCAGGTTGGAAGGGTTAAGGAAATCTATTAAACCCTTTCAAACTTTTTCAAATCCTTTTTGACTCTTTCAAGCGCTCTATCTTTTCTAAAAACCTGTCTTTAACTTACCTTTTCTTTACTGCTTATCTCTTCTTTTCAGCCAATTTTTTCTTAATAGCTCATTTATTCTTTCTTTTTGATATCATATTCTGCTTTACCAGGTTTGCGTACTTTTTCCAGCTGTTTTCATCGATTTCAGGCATTGAAATTATATGAGCTTCACTTCTTTTCTCCCCGGTGAAGGAGTCGATTGCTTTCTGGATGGAGGCAGGGTCTTTATTTCCGATAAGGTCTATAATTTTTATTTCCCTGATAAAACGGGAGATTGCAGTCATGGGAATTTCATTTAAGTAGGGCAGGGGAGAATTTGAGCCGACTATTTTTCTTGAGCCTGCCATTGTGGAAACTCCGTTTTCGGCAAGTGAGATCAAGGATTGCCCGGCAAAGTGGGCGCTTTCTGCTCCGCAGACGACCAGGCAGTTAATATTCGGGTTTGCAAGCACATTGGTTATTATCTTTTCAATCCCGAAGTTTGCAGTAAAACAGGTTCCACAGATTGCATAGTTCTTAAGTCCCCATGCCTTGTAGTCAGAGGCAAGAGTTACCACAGCTACGCTCGAATTTGTGTCTCCTATCACGTAGTTTCCGGAAGTTATAGGCCATTCCATCTCGTTTTGCTCCTTATCCAATATAGATTCTTTTTTGGAATTCATCTTAGTTCTAATGTGTAAGTCCTCTGTCTCCATTGTAGAATCAAATTTAATTTTAAGACAGTCTCTTAATATTTCCTGACCTATTTAACATAATAATTTTATGGAATACTGCATGATTGAACAGATATATGTCCGGTCTGCTGCAAATCTTTTACTGCAGCAGTGACTATCATAATCCACTCAGTAATTAAAAATGGTATTAAATTCAGTAATTACAGATGGTATCCTCTTCAAATTTTATTGATTATCAATCTCATAAAAAATATAATAGTTGCTTCACTTCCCTTGAGCATATTTTGGAATTTAAATATGGAACCAATCGAATTTACAGAATATATAAAAACAAGTCAATTACTCAAGGATATGGCCCGAATTCTGCAGGTTAGGAAATGGATCAGGGAGTAATGATATGTTATCTTAACGAAATGATGTGGTTTCCATCGGCTTTTGGGAAATAATGTTTCTCTCGAATCCATTGATGCTAATTCAGCTAGAGTAACGTTAAAGGACATGGGCAAAAGTGTAACAGCGACAATATATTTTGACGACGAAGGGAAAGTGACAAACTTTATAGTTCCGCGTTATCGAGATATGGGCAATGATAAATTTGAATTAGAAAATTGGTCCACTCCAATTCGGGAATATGGGGAATTTGAGAAATTGAATTTCCCTATAAAAGGGGCAGGGGTCTGGAATTTAAAAGAAGGTTACTTGGAATATATTGATGTAACCGTAACCGATTTAAAGTACCCCCAAATGAGCCTTATTGAAGAGTCAAAGGCAATCTTCTGGTCACCTTTTCTTTATTTTTGACATTACATTCTGCTTTACCAGTTTCTCGTATTTTTTCCAGCTGTTTTCATCGATCTCGGGCATTGAGATGATGTGAGCTTCGCTTCTTTTCGGGCCGGTGCAGGAATCGATTGCTTTCTGGATGGAGGCAGGTTCTTTGTTTCCGACAAGGTCTATAATTTTAATTTCCCTGAGGAAGCGGGAGATTGCAGTCATGGGAATTTCATTTAAGTAGGGTAGAGGGGAGTTTGAGCCGGCTATTTTTCTTGAGCCTGCCATTGTGGAAACTCCGTTTTCGGCAAGTGAAATCAGGGACTGGCCTGCAAGATGGGCGCTTTCTGCTCCGCAGACGATCAGACAGTTTATGTTCGGGTTTGCAAGCACATTGGTTATTATCTTTTCAATCCCGAAGTTTTCAGTAAAACAGGTTCCGCAGATTGCATAGTTCTTAAGTCCCCATGCCGTGTAGTCAGAGGCAAGAGTTACCACAGCTACGCTCGAATTCGTGTCTCCTATTACGTAGTCCCCGGAAGTTACAGGCCATTCCATATTGTTTCACTCCTGATTCAGAATTGATTATTTTCTGGAATTCATCCTATAAGTTCTAATTGAAAATGGTTTATTCTTTTCGACTGAAATCGGAGGGCTACAGACACGGGCAGAAGCTCGTCATATACCGTTGTTCCAGGGGCTCCGGCAAGGGTAGGGCCAAAGATGTATCCCAGATTTGAGGCAACAGACATCCTGCCATAGTTTTTATTTCTCTCTTTTTCGGAGGTGAGGTCAGCGAGATCTGCGTTGGCAACAGATACGTTTCCTCCTGTAATCCCTCAAGAGCCCTTGCAAAAAAGAGTGCAAGCAGGGGAAGAGTAATCGTAAAAACGCCCCGCAGGTCAGCCCCCCATCCCTGAATAGGAGCTCAAATAAGCTGGAAAGCAGGGTAGATGGAGGCTTTTGATAATTTTTATGCCTTCCGCAACTTCCTCAAGCCTTCCGCAAGTATTTCGCTCTTTCAGCGGACAATGCTGAGTGCAAATAGCTTGCCAGGTTCTTTCGGGTTTTAAATCCTGATAAGGAAATTTAAAGCTTTTTAAGACGTTTTAATTCTCTTCATTATTAATACAGCTTATTTTTCATATTTAACGGTACATAGAGGAATAAGAAAGGATCAATAGTTGTTTCTTTTTTTATACCGCCCTTGTATGTTTGATAAAGGGGTTTATGTATTCTCTTTATTGAATGTGAATTGCGCAGATCTTTTATCAAGGAAAATAAAGTATTATCAAGTTTTAAAAGCATCAATTCTGTAAGGTAACAAAACTATTCAAAAAAGTATACTTATATTCTAATTTTACAATATGAAATTCTAACCCCAAGTTGTTTTCCAGGCAAAATGAAACTAAAAGCTTTGAAACAATCTATGGGAATTAAAAGATCTTTAAGAAAGTGAAGGAAATAAAGGTCTTTAAAAACGTAAATGAATAAAGGTCTCAAAAACAGAAAGGAACTAATCTCCAAAGAGTAAGTACTCCAAAAACATTGAGAAAAACCTGAATGTTAAGGGCATTTCCATCCTGAAACGGTGGCATCTGTTGCATCCACATTGATGTCAACGATCCGATTCCTTCCGGAACCTTGCAGCAGAAGCCACTGTGTTATCCCGTGAATTGCTACCTGGACAGGTTGTCACAGGATCGCTGCGGGATTAAAACCCTGAATTAAACGGTACTGAGGCGGTGTCAAAGTCCGTGTTAACGGGGTTAACCCTTAACAATAAGAATTTTTCAGGCAGCAACTGAGGGCGGATTCAGGAGTTGCCTGAAATATCTTTATTGTTTTATTTCCATATTGTTTTATTTCCATATTTTTTTATTGATTTCCAGATTATTCATTTATCTACCCCCTTTTTATTTTTTTCCAGCTCCTTTTGTCCTTATTCCCCGTAAGGCTGGCATCTCAGAGTATTTTATGGGTTTCGAAATGTTCTTTATCGTTTACCTGTATTCTGTTTCTCTATGTCAAAATCATACTGGGAAATGGTTTCCGGAAAGAACATACCCTCAAGTCTTGAGCTTTACCCCGTGATTCACAGTTATCTACAGGAAGGTTATAATATTCTCGATGTCGGATGTGGGTTTGGAAAAATTAGCCTTGAGCTTGCTTCCCTGGGATATTCGGTAACAGGGATAGATATAAACACTGAAGCTGTCAAGCTTTCAAAAGCTGCTGCAAAAAACCTGGGCCTGGATCGAAAGATAGAAGGGAGAGCTGAATTTAAGGTTGTGGATGCTTCTGATCTTCCTTTCCACGAATCAAGTTTCGATTTTGCAGTCATGCAGGCTTTTTTGACCTCTGTGCCGGACCCGCAGGAAAGAGCCAGGATAATTCAGGAAGCTTTCAGAGTCCTGAAACCCGGGGGTTACCTTTACCTTGTGGAATTCGGGCAGAACTGGCACCTCAAGCTTTACAGAAATCGTTACCTTCAGGACTTCCCGGTTACAAAAGAAGAAGGTTCTTTCCTTGCCCTGAATCCTGAAACAGGAGAGGTTGAATATATTGCACACCATTTCTCCGAAAAAGAGCTTGTGTTCCTGCTTGTAGACTGCGGGTTTGAGATTGATTATTTCAGGGTTGAAGAGCTCAAAACCAGGACAGGTAACAAAATTAACGGGTTTGTAGTTGTGGCTAAAAAGCTCTGAACCTCGGGCTGCTTGCATTCTTTCTATCAGATACTGAAAAACCTCAAAGCCTTACTTCTGCTTGCACAAACCTATTTCAATCAGGTAAATCTGGTCATTCTGGTCAGTCAGGTCAATTATGTAACCCTATCACTCAGGTGAAGCCCGATAACTCCTGCAATTACAATGACAAGAGAAATCATCTTGAGGGCAGTGGCAGGTTCCCTGAACCAGAAAATCCCGACTACTGTGATAAGAGCAGTCCCGAGCCCGGCCCATATTGCATATGCAATGCTCACATCTATTCCTTTAAGGGCAAGGGTAAAGAAAAAGAAACTGATGGCATAAAATACGAATATCAAAACTGAAGGGAGCAACTTTGAAAAGCCTTCGGATAATTTCATGCAGGTGGTTCCGCATACTTCAAATGCTATTGCCAGTAACAGCAGGTAATAATAGTTCATTAATGGATTATTTTACTTCTATTTATTAATCAGTTCCCTGGTTCATTAGTTTCCTAGCTTCGGGATATCACCCGTCTATTTATCTTGTCCAGTCTGTCAAGTTTATCAATATATTCTTATGTATCAGGCCCTTTCTTTTGAAAGTACACTGAAATTTAACAAATATATTAGAAATTTCAGGTATAAATATGAGAAATCAGGCACAAATCAGAAAAATTTGATTCTCATTCCTGCCTCTGGAAAAGCGGTCGATTTTAAGGCGAAATGATGTTTTAAAGGTTTTAGAATGATTTTTTATGCTCCTTTCCACTTGAGATAAATTTATATGTTATAATGTCTTGGGAAATATTGGCAGTAAAAATAAAGAATCATATGATCTGTTATTAAAAACTTCATTTTTGTTTTTAATAAAAGAATTGTATAGGATCTTATTTTTATAGCAACCTAGAGGATATCCGCTATAAGCGGAGGTGAAACGAGAGTGAGTTTTAATGACAGAGGGAATTCTTTAAGGGGAAGAGAAAGCAACCGGGGAAACAGAGACAACAACCGTGGTGGTAGCAGAGACAACAACCGTGGTGGTTTCAGAGACAACAACCGTGGTGGTTTCAGAGACAACAACCGTGGTGGTTTCAGAGGTGGCAGCAGCGGCCCCAGAGAACTGTACCCAGTAGTGTGTTCTGACTGTGGCGTTGAGACCCAGGTTCCATTTAAGCCAACTGAAGGAAGACCAGTTTACTGCAGGGACTGTCTCCCAAAACACCGGAAATTCTAATTCCAGAAATTCTGAATCTTTTGATTTTTAATTATTATCAATGGAAACCTTTTGACAGCAGGGTTTCCAAATATTCTTATTTCGAATGTCTTATTTTTAATGTCTTATTTTTAATGTCTTATTTCTAACGTCTGATTCGTTACTCTGACCCTTTATGTTTGAGGAAGAGGCTTTTATATGTCTTCCGGCTCACGTGGATTAATTTTATATAACATAAGAGGTTTTTACAATTAGTAAAAATAATGAGACATAATCTGTTATTAAAAACTCCTTTTTTTGTTTTTAAATAATAAATTATATCTTATCATATTTTTATGAGATATGTGTATCCGCTATAAGCGGAGGTGAATAAAAATGGGTTTTAATGACAGAGGAAACTCTTACCGGGGTGGCAGCAGAGACAGCAACCGTGGTGGAAGTGGTGGTTTCAGAGGTGGCAACAGTGGCCCCAGAGAAATGCACAAGGTTACCTGTTCTGACTGCGGTGTCGAGACAGAAGTTCCTTTCAAACCAACCGAAGGACGGCCGGTTTACTGCAGAGACTGCCTTCCTAACCACAGGAAGTTCTAAATTCGAATTTATCGCGTAAAGTGTTGCGCTGTAACTGATTACATCAACACTTAATCCACTTTTTATTCTGTGTTTTTACCTTATCTTTGGGTGAAGGGCATCGAAACTCTTATGTCTTTATATGTTTATTTATCATGTCACATCATAAATTTTCATTGATTACATCTTAGTTAATATTTATATAGCGGGATCTGGAATTGCTCTGAAGAATTTTGAAGTAAACTCTAAGTCATGGGTTATGAACTGATTTACTCCACCTTCCAAATAGGAGAGTCTCCTGAGATATTGGATTCTCAGAGGTTCTAGATTTTTCAGAGGTTTTTTACTTCCTATCCATTTATGAACTTTCACACCAAAGTACCTAAAGGAATTGTTGAACACAGTAAGTTCGAAAAAATATGATCTGATAAAATAAATGCGAATAAAAGACTCAAAAGTAATAATACAACGAGGAATCAAACTGGCAAACTATAGAAGCAATATAAGAAAGAGAAAAGCAGGAACTGGAACTGCCGCACCAACTACTCAGGAAGTAACAAGGGTGCGTACCCCGCGCAAGGAAAATCATGAAGTACTGGCAACGGTAGGAAGTCTCTTAGGCTCAAAGAGGGTCAATTTACAGTGCATGGATGGTATTGTCCGAATGGGCCGAATCCCCGGATCCAAGAACAAGAAAATGTGGATTCGTGAAGGTGATGTCGTAATTGCCACTCCATGGGATATTCAGGATTCCAAAGCCGACGTTATATGGAAATACACCAGGCCTCAGATAGAGCTGTCTCTTATACACATCTGACGCTGCCGACGAATAG
>NZ_JJQY01000084.1:0-40515 GCF_000979295.1 Methanosarcina sp. 1.H.T.1A.1
CTGCTAAAACCCATAGATTAGCCCTCTTGAGCGCAGCGAAAAGGGCAGCGTACTGCAGAGCCGCAACTCTGCTGAAACGGACCGCGTACTGTTGCGATTACATCGCAACTCCCAGGAAATCTCCGATTTCCTGTGATCCCGGGGCGCAATTCGGGCGAGTCCTCTCCCAACTCTCATAACCTTGCCCGCGCTGATCCCCTACGTAAGTATTGAAGTCGATGTATTTGGTTTTGTTGGAAAAATGTTGGTTTTAAGTCTGTAATATTTAGTACGAACTTTTATATAAACCAATTTATATTTTACCCGGTCACCGCTTGATATTAATAAAGTTCATGAATTAAATCGTCAATAAAGAGTATAAAGAATAAACTTAAGTACAATAAGGTTAAAGTTATACAGTAAATAGACTTCTAAGTCTGCATATGCTCAAACATGTAGCTATGCAAACTAACTGTGTAAGGGTTTTTCATTCAAATTTCACTTCACAGTTTGAGCATAACACTTGGGGATGCAGTATATGGGTATTTTTTCTATGAGAATAAGTCCGGATCTGAAAGCTTTTCTTGAGGCAGAGGATCTGGATGGATTAATGGAAATAAGATCGAAACTAAGGCAATTAAATAGAAAAGATGTTAAGAAGATTCGCTCCATACTCCAGAAGTGGAACAGCCCTCAGGCAGTATCAAATCTGCTTCTTTACCCTTTCCTGATCCCTGAAGATATCAGGGGAAGTTGTCTCCTTAAAGGGTTGAGAGAAAAGAAAAACTCGTATTATGTCCTGGCTTCTATAGTTGGGCTTCAGGGCATTGATCCCACAAGCTTTTCAGAAGATGAGAGAAATGAGATAAAGGAAAGTTTGATTTTTACCCTCAAAACCTCGGGAGGGATTATTTCGGCAAGAGGTTCGGTTAGCATCTGTGATTATCTCTCTTCTGAAGACGCCTCCACAATGTTTGAGCTGCTGGATCATCCTAATGATACTACAAGGCACAACATTTTATGCTGGTTAATCAGAGCCATGGAGGAAAGGGGTTCCGATGCATTTGTTTTAATGGCAAGAAGCAGCGGTATGCCTGAAGATGTGCGGAAAGAGGCGATCGAAAAATTCCAGGAATATCTCAGGAAAAAAGAAGCTGGAGAAGTCAGTTCATTTTCAATGCAACTTTATGCGTATATTCCAAATTTGAGGGATTTTTTATAAAGCCCCCGAAGTTTTGCCATTTGAACTCTGAAGTTTTGCCATTTGAACCCCGAAGTTTTCTTCCATTTGAGGAATCTCTCTTATTTAATAATTTTATAAACCCTCTCCTTTAGGTCATCCACAGTTACTTCCTATCCTTTAAGTAATCCGGAGTTACCATATTTTATGTTCTTTATCAAAAAACCAATTTCCGGCTTAAAATCCTGAATTCGACCCGTATTTTCTGTTTACTTGCAGAAAAAATCTTTTGCAGAATTTTGATAAGAGATGTTTAATAAAAGAGCCATATATTATGAATTAAGGGGAAATGTCAATGACCCGCCATTAAAATGGCAAGCATGTGAATAACGGTTAAACCGTTTCCACGTTTGGCTGATTGACATGCAGCCTACTCAGGCAAGATATACCCGCTTGAGCAATGTTACGAGAGGCATTAAGGTCACTATGTATATCAAAACCACAAGCTCTACAATGGTAAGAACTACCTTTCCTGTTACTCTTACGGATATCTCCACATTTGGAGCATTTCTGAGAAGAGTATCTGGGATCAATGTAGATAACAGCCTTACCAAGAGCTTCTGCTTTGTATTCCAGGAACTGAGCAAGCTGATAAAAACTCCAATTGTTGAGTTTTCGAGTAAACTCTTTTCCCTTTCTGGATTGGACTCTTATACTTGTCAGGTCTTCGAGTGCAAAGACGTCATGAGACATGTTAACTATGGTTTTCGAAATGCAGTGATTTACGTCAGTCACAAACCGTCTTTCTTTTCTGCTAATCTTCCTGAGAAGACGTTTAGCAGACTTAGTGCCTTTGGACTGCAATTTATGTCTGAGAAAAGCATATTTAGCTCTGACATTTTTAATTTGTTTTCCGTTAAAAAAAACATTGTTAGAGCAAACGGCAATGTTCACGATACCCCTATCAATTCCGAGAACTTTGTTTCCAGAACGTTCAGGAGATTCTTTTCTAAAAATAATATGCAAGAAAAAAGCATCTTTCCTGTTATCGTATTTCAAAGTAGAACTCCTAATTTCCCAATTAACATATTCTTGATAATATTTAGGGACATTGAAAGTTGCTTTGATTCTTCCATTTATAGTAGCAATGCTTACGCTTCCATGTTTCAGATGGTAAGTAATTACTCTCTGATTATACCTGATAGCAGCAAAAGGCTTTGCAGTTGGAAGATTTTTAAGTTTAACTCCTTTAAGAGCTTCGCAAGCAACATCTCTAGCTCCCTGAACAAGAGAGGAAGGAAGTTCTGGATGCCTTTCTCGAATATCGTTATAGGTAGCGTGATGGATAGATACCTTACTATTGGTTTTATGTTCAAAACCATAGACAGCGACTTCGTTAAACACAGTGTTAAAAAGAATAATTGTTTTCTTGAGGGTAGGTTTATCTTCCTCAGAAACACCAAGTTTAAGTTTAATCGTTCTATCCACATTCATATATTACACACGATACATTATATAGTTAACAGAGGTGTAAAAAGCAGGTATTGGGTGTTGACGCATTCCTCCCGCAGCTAAAGCAACGGGTATCCTGCTTATTTTATCATGAATTTGGGGTATATAGGAAAGCTGGTCACCGGAACGATAAAGGAGTGGGTGGAAGACAATGCACAGACTTACAGTGCTGCGCTGGCATATTATTTTGTGTTAAGCCTTCCTGCTCTTCTGTTATTTTCTGTATCCGTAGGAAGTCTTTTTTTAAGGTCAAAACGGATTCAGGACAACATAATCGATAACCTGCAGGGACTCGTTGATCAGAGGGTGATTGATATGATTAGTGCGCTCTTCGAATACATCCCGGAAGTTAATTCCCTCTCAATAGGCGCATTGATTGGTTTTGTGATTCTTCTCTGGAGTGCAAGCAATGTTTTCCGACAATTGAAGAAATTCCTCGAGATTGCCTGGGATATTGAACCTGCTGAGTCCAGTACGGTTAAAGACTTTATAAGGGATTCAATCGTGTCTTTTTTCGTAGTGATTGTTTTTGGAGGGCTCCTTGCGCTTAGCATAATTATTGAAGGGGTTCTTTATGCAGCTTCAAAATTGTTCCAGGGGATTTTCCCCTTCCCCCCGGTTCTTGCCCAATATGCTGGCTCCATAGCCAGTTTCCTTATCCTTGTCCTGTTTTTCATGCTTGTCTACAGGGTATTGCCCGATACAAAGCTTGATCTGAAACCTGATTTTGTAGGGTCGCTGGTAACAGTAATTCTCATAACCATAGGCAAATATGCCCTTGGTCTTTATTTCACATACGTCAACCTTACAAGCGTTTATGGAGCAGTCGGGTCAATCGTAGGGCTATTTCTCCTGATTTATTATATCTCAATTATAATTACTATTGGTGCGGAGTTCACGAAGGTCTATTCTGAATTGTGAAGTGTGAGCTTCTGTTAAAAAAGTCCGATAATCATTTATTTGCTTTTAAAGCCTTCATGAGACCTACACCGGGAATCTTCTTATACTATTAAAATACAGAAAGACTCGTTATGTTTTTAAAAACACAACGGTTTATTCATAAAATTGTATCAAATAGGTAAGAGGAAATAATTATGGAAAAAAACAAAATAGTTATTTATGCTGCTGCTGTTTTAGGAATATTGATTCTGGCGATGGCGATATCGCCGGCTGCCGAGCAGGGACCTGATACCCTGACCGTTTCTGCAGCTGCCAGCCTTACCGAAGCTTTTACGGATATGGAATCCCGGTTTGAAACTGAAAACCCCGGCATAGACGTGAAAATGAACTTTGCAGGTTCCGGAAACCTGCGCATGCAGATCGAAGGTGGGGCTCCGATAGACGTTTTTGCTTCGGCTGACCAGAATCACATGGATATACTTTCCGGGGAAGAGCTGATCGAAAACAGCTCAAGAAAAGACTTTGCCCAAAATTCCCTTGTGCTCATAGTCCCTGCGACCAGTACCCTTAATATAACGGGATTAGAAGACCTGACAGCCCCCGAAGTTGATAAAATCAGCATTGGAAACCCTGATACTGCCCCTGTAGGTAAATATGCACACTTCGCACTTACCGAAGCAGGCCTGTGGAACCAGCTCGAAAACAGGACCATACTTGCCGAAGATGTCAAACAGGTCCTTGTATATGTTGAGAGGGGAGAGGTAGATGCAGGTTTTGTGTACATGACCGACGCAAAGACTGCAGAGCCCGGAACTATAAAAATCATTGCCAATGTGCCTGTAAGTACCCCTGTAAGCTATCCGATAGCTGTGGTTTCCTCCTCCGAGCACAAAGAAGAAGCACAGGAGTTCCTTGATTTCGTAGCCGGAGAAGAAGGACAGGAAATACTGGAAGAATACGGGTTCACCCCCGAATCCGAATAAAAGCATAAAATTAAAGCATAAAATTAAAGCATAAAATTAAAGCATAAAATTAAAGCGTAAGAAATGATCCCTATGCTGGACAAGATATGGTTCCCAATACTCATTACTTTCTGGATAGCTACCATATCGTCTCTTCTCGTACTGTGCAGTGGCGTAATTATAGCTTATGTGTTTGCAAGGCGTGATTTCCGGGGAAAAGGACTCGCGGAGTTATTCGTGACCCTTCCCCTTGTCCTCCCTCCTACTGTAATTGGCTATCTCCTTGTCGTCCTGGTGGGAAAAAATGGGTTTATCGGGCAATTGATTTTCAAAGTTCTGGGGACCGGGATCATGTTTACCTGGCAGGCGGCAGTTATTGCGGCTTATACGGTTTCCCTCCCCCTCATGGTAAGAACCGCAAAAGCAGCCATAGAAGCAGTGGATAAAGAGCTTGAACATGCCGCTTATATCCTTGGAAGAAGTGAGCTTGAAACTGCTCTGCTCATAACCCTCCCCCTTGCGAAAAAAGGGATACTGGCAGGGCTGGTGCTGAGTTTTGCAAGGGCGGTAGGAGAATTTGGAGCAACCCTTATGCTGGCAGGAAATATTCCGGGAAAAACGAATACAATGTCAATTTCAATATACAGCGCTTTTCAGGCAGGCAATAACGAACTTGCCCAGGTGCTGGTCCTGATCCTGGTAATTTTGTCCCTGCTGTCCATTTCTCTTACCGGAAAATTTATCGACCGAGAAAAGTTCGAGGTATAATTTTGAGGTATAAGCTTGAGGTATAAGCTTGAGGTATAAGTTTGAGATATAAGTTTAAGGTATAAATCGAGGTATAAGCTTGGGTGCCAGAGTTGAACTAAAAAAATGCTATCATGAAGCTGAAGGTAGCGAAAAAAAAGGAAAAATGAATGTTTTTTCTCTGGATGTCAATTTTGAAATGAAAAACGAACTTGTGGTGCTTTTTGGGCCTTCGGGGTCCGGAAAGACCACGCTTTTGAAATGCATCTCCGGAATCACGCAGCCGGATAGCGGAAATATCTCGGTGGACGATCGAATTTACTTTGACAGCGGCCGGAAAATAAACCTCCCAATCCAGAAACGCAACCTTGGATTTGTTTTTCAGACCTATACCCTGTTTCCCCACATGAATATCAGGAAAAACATAGAATGCGGGCTTAAAGGGTGGGAAAAAGGTAATAAAGAAAAAAGAGTCCGGGAAATGCTTGATCTCCTGCATATCGAAGAATTGGAAACTCGTTATCCTTCCCAGCTTTCAGGCGGGCAGAAGCAGAGGGTTGCCCTGGCAAGAGCTCTTGCTCCTAAGCCCGAACTGCTGCTGCTTGATGAACCGTTTTCCGCACTCGACAGGGTAATAAGAACCGAACTTGCAGAAAAAATAAAACATTTACAAAAAAAAATCGGGATACCTCTGTTGTTTATCACTCACAGCCTGGACGAAGCTTTCCTTTTAGCTGACAGGATTCTTATCTTATACAGAGGGGAAGTCCAGCAGTTCGGGACCCCTGAAGAAATCTTCTATAACCCGAAGAACATGCACGTAGCAGAACTCGTCGGTATGTCGAATATTTTTAGTGATGCATGGGTTGAGGAGCAGGTTGAGGGGCATAATGCAGGCCCAAAATGCACAGTCTTAAAGAGCGGAGGCATGCGGATCACGGTAAAGCCCCTGAGCCTGAAGGAAGGAGATAAAGTTTCCTGGGGGATCCATCCGGAAAATATAACACTTCTCCTGCCGGATTCCGGCTCCGAGGACCAGGACGAAAACATCTATCCTGCATATGTCCACAGCATCATCAGCAAGGGTCCAAAGAAAAGAATCGTACTTAAACTTACAAAGCATGAAAAATCCCTGACTGCAGAACTGCCTGCACAATTTGCTGATGCTCTTAACCTGAATACAGGGGATTTATGCCTGGTTAAAATGGATATGAGTAAAGTAGTTGCATTCTGAAATGTGAGTAAAGTAGTTGCATTCTGAAATGTGAGTAAAGTAGTTGCATTCTAAATTTAGAGTTAAAGGTTAAAAAGAAATATTGAGTTTTTAGAAATCTGGTAGGTGTCAGGAAACAATCTCCAGTTCCTCCACTGTACAGACTTCTCCGAGCATCGGAAGATCATCTCGATAGAAAACTTTTGAACCTCTGCATTCAGAGAAACTGTGCAGTTGCTGAGTATATGGTATTGTATCTCCTGTCAAAAAGCACACCCCATTCCGAACTGAGCCCTTTTTCACGACATATAAAATTTTGTGCATCCACGACGATCAGTGCTGTTTTCTCTCTTTACGCCAGTTATTTTTATACCCCAATTGTTTTACACATACTTTCCGGAGTTATTTCTTTTCAACCTTTTCTTCCTTAAGCATCTTTTTTGCAATGATAAAGACCACAAATGCGATAATAATGAAATTTACCAGCTCTGCGAGAAAAGCCCCCCAGCTTATCACTATCGGTCCCAGCTCAACTGTTGCAGTCTTCCAGGCGCCTCCAGGAATAAAAGGCGTAATTACTGGCATGATGACATTGTCCACAAGTGACTTTATAAGAGCCGTGGATGCGATACCCATGATAAAGGCAATTGCAAGCGGAATTACCTTGTATTCATAAAGGAATTCCCTGAATTCACTCAGAAGTCCCATAATTGTCCTCCTTATAAATGAAATAATATAAATTGTCGGGGTAAGTTTTTAAGAAGACAAGAAACATTGATCAGAAATGACTTGTAGGAAACAAGGATTAATAGTTGGAAATCCGAATTAAGGCAAAATAAGGGTGAAAATAAGAAATAAAGGTTAGAACTTAGAAATAAAGGTAATAATCAGAACTACCGGTTATAAATCAGAAATAAAGGTTCGAAAAATCTACCTTATTTTCAGGGAAAAAGTGTCCCTTAAGATAAATAATTATTCTAGGATAAGAGGGATAGTGAAACTGAATTTACTGCCTGCCCCTATCCTGCTTTCCACCCGGACGGTTCCCCCATGCATTTCCACATATTTTTTAACAATCACGAGTCCCAGGCCTGTGCCTGGCTGTTCTCTGGACTCGAACTTGCCGAGCTGAGTAAAAGGTTCAAAAAGTTTTTTCTGGTCGGCTATTGAGATTCCAGGGCCTGAATCCGTAACACTGATAGATATATTCTCCTTTGAAACCCCTGTATCTATTTTTATGAGTCCGTTTTCCGGGGTGAACTTAATGGCATTATCTATGAGGTTATATAAGATCTGCTTGAACTTGGTCCTGTCAGCCCTTATGCTTTTCAGTTCCCCTTCTGTTTTCCATATCATTTTGATATTTCTTTTTAAGGCCAGAGGTGCCAGAGTCACCTTTATTTCCTCAAACATTTTGGGCACGGAGAATTCTTTCGGGTTAAGCTCCATCTTTCCGGTTTCGACCCTGGAGAGGTCAAGGATATCATCAATAAGTTTTAAAAGGTGTTTCCCGCTTATCGAAATGTTGTTAAGGTACTTTGCCTGCCTGTCATTAAGGGGGCCAAAAGTTCTCTCCCTCAATACATCTGCAAAACCTATTATTGAATTCAGGGGGGTCCTGAGCTCATGACTCATAGAAGCTAAAAAGTTACTCTTTGCCCGGTTTGCATCTTCAGCCCGCATCCTGGCCTCGATCATCATCTTTTCTGCTTCCTTGTGCCCGGAAATGTCCAGAAATGAGCCCATAATGCAGATAGTTTTTCCAGCCTCGTCCACCACAAGGCTTGCTGAAAGGTGGACGTGAAACTCAGTGCTGTCTTTTCTCCTGCAAACAAATTCTCCTGCCCAGCTCCCTCTGGAAAATAGTGTATTTATAACACCAGTGGCCTTCACTTCAGAAAACCCTAAATTTCGGACCGATCTTCCGAGGACCTCCTCTTCACTTGAGTAGCCCCAGAGTTTCAGGAAAGCCGAATTAACATAGGTAATATAACCTTCAGGATTGGCTATGACTATGGCAGTAAGGGCAGAGGCCATGGCAGCGCTCCTGACCTTCATTTCTTCTTCTACTTTTTTGCGCTCGGTGATATCTTCCCCGGAACTCAGGGTCCCGGTAATCCTGCCTTCTTCATCCTTTAAGATGCTGTTATACCACTTGATTATCCGTTTTTCGCCACGTTTGGTTATAATAAAATCTTCAAAGTTTTTGACGGGCTCAACGTTTCCGGACATTAACTGCGCATAACTCTTTTTTGTTGCCTGCCCGTACTTCTCAGGTATGAAGGCATCAAACCAGTTTTTGCCGAGAATGTCTTCTTTGGGGAAGCCTAGAAGTTCTGAACCTTTTTTGTTTATAAGCATAACTTTTTGCTCGGCATTAAGAGCCACGATGATTGTCCCTGCAATATCGAGGTAGTTCTGTGCACAGTCCCTTTCATATTTCAGCATTTGCTCGGCTTTTTTCCTTTCTGTAATGTCCCTGACAATTGAAAGTATGGCCGGTTTGCCCCTGTATTCAATGAAACTCATACTCAGCTCTACAGGCGAACATGTACCATTTTTACAGGCAACCTCACTCCCTGTTACTGTATGTCCGTACTGGTAAAGTTCTTTCATATGCTCAATAAACAATTTTGAGGACTCTGAACTAATCATGTCTTTGGATTTTTTTTGAAGTAGTTCCTCCCGGCTATAACCAAGTTTTTCACAGGTAATATGGTTTACTTCCAGGAATCGGCCGCCAGGCTCGTTTATGGTGATTCCGTCATTTGCATTTTCAAATATGACTTTGAATTTTTGTTCCGAATTTTCAAGAGCCAGCTAGGTATCCTTTAGGTGGGTCAGGTCCTCAATCTGAAAAATGAAATGTTGAGGACTATTATCACAATCACTGGCAAGAGTGATTGAAATTCCTATCCAGACTTTCTCTCCGTCTTTTCGGAGACAGAGCTTTTCCTCATAGTGAATTTTTGAACTTCCGTCGGGAATTTCATTAAAGATCCCTGCGTTGAGTTCAGGTCCATTGGTATTTATTACCCTCTTAAAACCAGGCCCGAGTAATTCGGGTTCAGGGTGATCCAGTATTTTGCAAAGCCATGGGTTAACCATGAGGCAAATACCTTCAGCATCCACAATTGCAATGCCTATCCGGATCTGCTCGAAAACCGAATAGATGAGGCGATTCTCGTCTCCTGGAGATCCCTCTATTTTTGTGTGCGGATCTTTGTACTGACCTGAATCTTTTGCCAGAAAACCCATGAATTCACCTTTTTTCAAAAAACTCTGAAAATAAAATTTGATATATAAAATCGGAAAATATAATATAAAAATATATGTACTGTGCAGAAATGGGTACAGACGTACACTTCTAAGTATGACTTGCCTGTTTCTACAGATCTTATTAATTTTGGCAAGTTCTTAGTTCTTCAATCCATAAATTCCCTGCATGCGGAAAATACGGGTCTGGCATGACCCGTGTCATGTAATTTTTTTAAAAATTATTTGTCAAAAGTTTATCTGTAAAAAGTTAGGCTGTATAAGCTGCCTGATCGCAAAGGATTGATTTTTAAAAGAGAAATGAGAAAAAAGAGGGCGGAGAATAATAAAAGAGAGAGGATACATATAAAAGAGCGAGGAGATAAAGAAAAATAGGGGTTTTCAAATGGCAGGAACGAAATCAATGGGGCTCTGGGCGGCGGCTTCAATCGGGGTCGGGGCGATGGTGGGAGCAGGCATTTTTTCGATTTTCGGGACAGCTGCCCGGATTTCCGGAAACGCGGTATACATGTCTTTCATCATTGCAGGAGCCGTTGCCCTTTTAAGCACTTATTCCTATGCAAAAATGGGGGTCAGGTACCCTTCGGCAGGTGGGCCGGTGGAGTTTCTCCTGAAAGGGTTCGGAGACGGGATTGTAAGCGGGGGGCTCAACCTCCTGCTCTGGGTGGGCTATGTTTTCGGGCTTGCCCTCTATGCAAAAGGCTTTTCGTACTATGCAGTAACCTTCCTGCCGGCAGGTTCGGCTTCGGTCTGGGACAATGTCTTTGCCACAGCTATTATCCTTGTTTTTACGGTCATTAATTTTGTAGGGGCAAAAGCCGTGGGGAAATCGGAACTTTTTATTGTTTCAATAAAAGTGGGTATCCTTTTACTTTTTGCCATTGCGGGTCTTTTTTATATGGACCCGACAAACCTCTCGGTTTCGGCCTGGCCAGCTCCCAAAAATCTCTTTTTCGGGGCAGGAATGGTTTTCCTTGCGTACCAGGGCTTCGGACTGATAACCAACGCAGCAGAAGATCTGAAAGACCCGGAAAAAAACCTCCCGAGAGCCCTGTACTTAAGTGTAGGGCTGGTCATTATTATCTATGTGCTCGTCAGTCTCGCAGTGATGGGTAACCTCTCAATTCCAGAAATTGAAAGTGCACAGGACTATGCTCTTGCGGCTGCTGCAAAGCCTTTCCTGGGGGACATTGGCTTCAAGATAATGGCTCTGGCTGCCCTTTTTTCTACATCTTCCGCAATCAATGCTACCCTTTACGGAGGAGCAAACGTAAGTTACCTGCTTGCCAGAGAAGGAGAACTGCCCGAATTTTTCGAACGGAAACTCTGGAACAGGGGCACTGAAGGGCTCTTTATCACTTCGGGGCTTGTCATCCTCTGTGCAAACTTTCTCCGGCTTGAAGGAATCGGTATGCTTGCCAGCGCTTCCAGTCTCATAGTTTATGTAGCAGTTAACGCTTCCCATCTCCACCTGCTAAAGGAAACCGGGGCAAAATCCTATATAATCTGGGCTTCCCTCCTCAGTAGCTTTATTTTCTTTGTGGTGCTGACATACTATGAATTCGTGCATTCAAAGTCCACCCTGGGACTGCTTGCACTCACGATTGTTTCCTGTTTTGCTGCCGAATGGGTTTACAGGAGATATTCCGGCAGAGTGATTAAAGAAAGGACAGGCTAAACCTGAAAAAGAGTAAAATTCACAGTACTTCCAGAGAATTTAAGATACATCAATATATCAATAATTTTATATAATATTGGATATTATTATGTAATTAGGGCATCTGAAAAACACTCTTTTCATACCCCCAACATCTTTTACACCCCCACTCCAAACCACTCCAAACTTTCAGATGCCCATTCCCCCACATTCTTTTCTCATTTCCATACCTTAATAGGGTCCTTCTAAAAGAGGGTGTAAATTGAGAGTTTATATAATTTATTTTAGGCAATAGGCACATAATATAGGTTCCCAAATAAAAGTACACATTAAAAATTCATTTTTTAGTAAAATAACCACTATTAATCCTTGGAAATGCTAAATAATGTAAATTAAGGTATTATTCATTTAAACATTAAAATTCTTTGAAATTAAGGCTCTTGAGCTTGTTTTTCACCACATTATGTTTGGTGTTTAAAAGGAGGGACAATAAAACCTTAAATTTTAAATAAAGGGTAATTAATTGTTTAAATTTGAAAGAAGTTATTTTCAATCTGTACTTTTATTGGGGAAGCACTATCAATCCACTTAGGCTACTAAATGAGGTTAATTAGCCCTTAAAAAATTGATGATTTTTTGAGGACCCTAATACCTTAAAGGTAACTTACCAAAAAGATTATCTCTATAAAAACACAAATCCATTGCATGCCCCTGATTCTTTTTCCTATTAACACAGAAAGGATGTCTCTGGTCCCCGCGACTATGAAGCTATATCTTCTGGAGCTGCATGACCGCCCGGCATTTGCTTCTACCCTCAATGCGCATGTCCCGCAGGAATGGCCCCCTGACCAGATTACTCCTGAAGTAATTGAAGAGTTTATAGGGCGGATTCAGGCAAGAGACCGAAAAATCTGGACCTTCTACTGGCTCCTGAGTCAGAAAGGATCGGAACTGCCTGTACTGATCGGAAATGGGGGATTTCTTGTTCATGAGAATGGGATCCTTGAGATAGGGTATTCCATGCTTTTTGACTACCAGAACAAAGGATATGCAACAGAAGCTGTCCGATCGATGTTGCAGTGGGCTTTTTCCAGCCTCAAAATAAATTGTATCATAGCTCATACGTATCCCCACCTGAAGGCTTCGATCCGTGTGCTGGAAAAGAATGGTTTTCTTTTTAAAGGAGCTGGGCCTGAAGAAGGAATAATAACTTATGAACTTCAAAGAGAAAACGGAAGTCCCTGATCCCTGTTAGAAGTCTTTTTATGAGGTTGCTGCAACATCATACTATTTGCAGAATGTATTATGATTAGAGGTATATTAGAGGTACATTAGATGTACATTAGAGGTACATTAGATGTACATTAGAGGTACATTAGAGGTACAGCATTTCAGGACGCTGTTAAGTTATTGAAATAATTTGAGTACCTCCAGAAAATGCTGAAAAATCGCAGTATAACCCCAATTTTATATATTTATGGGTATTATATGGATGTAGGGCATCTGAAAAACTTTTTTCAAACCCCCCACTTTCCTATCCCCCAATTCCCACCTCAGTAAAAGCCAGATGCCCTCCACCCCTTTAAAAGAGGTATACTTTTAACAGTACCATTTTACACTACTTTTGTAATTATCTATTTGCAGCACCATTTTACACTACTATAAAATGGCATACTACCATACATGTCAGATTTCAGTTGTCTTTTCCCGTACCTCTGCGTGGCTGGAGTCGGTTGCCTTCGATTAAATCAAAGTGCAATTTTCAACGGGCTGGAAAATAGAGGACAAAATATCAACCCTTAAGCAGTGGATAGCTAATTGTTAAAAGTGGATCGCTAATTGTTAAATATACTATTAGCAGAACTCAAAAGTGGATATAGCAGGCAAGGGAATACAATTGATATGTAAACAGAGGGATAAATAAATAGAATAATAGTAATACAAATAATCAACAAATGTAATCGGAATTTCCGGAAAATACCTATAAGGAGACGATAATTTGTCAGAAAACCCATTGCAGGTCATAATGGATAAAGATCCAGAATTTTTCAAGCTTCTCGAAAGTACGCGCGGACTTGCATTTTCAGAAGGCGGAATGCCCATGAAATACAAGCTTCTTATTGCAATGGCGCTTGATGCAGCCAACGGTGCAGTAGACGGCGTTAAGAACCTTGCAATCCAGGCAATGCAGGCAGGGGCTACAAAAGAAGAGGTTCTGGAAGCAATAAGAATAACTCAGTATATTTTTGGGGTCGGAAGCGTTTACACGGCTGCAAGAGCCCTGAATGACGTGTTATAATTAATCTGTCAGGATTTCGGGCAGGTACGGAATTTGCGTGTACTGCCCGGATTTCTTCTCATCCTTACAATACTGCCAGAAATGGAGTAAAACAAGATTATTTCATTATTTTTATATGTAATGAAGGACTAAATGGTATAGGGCATCTGAGAAAACTCTTTTTTTCAGTATAATATCCCAAATTCATATCCATCTAAACTCAATCCCAAATATCAGGTGCCCCATATCCCATTAACAGGTTTTTTATTTCAGTCGAATACCCCGCTAGCTTGCTGCGGGGATGGAAAACTTTCCCGAGAACCATTAATGTTAATACGATTTCTCAATTCCATTTTTTGTTTGTCAATTTATGCTCGACTAAATCGTATTGGGTTTATTGTTTCATTTTACGGAATCTGTCGCGCCCGAATTTCGCCTAGGGATCACAGGAAATCGGAGATTTCCTGGGAGTTGCGATGTAATCGCAACAGTACGCGTCCTTTTCGCTGCGCTCAAGAGGACTAATTTCTATTTTTAGCAGTAAGCTTCGCTCAAGCAGACTATTATAGTTTATCACAGTGAGCTTCTCTCAAGCGGACTAAATTACAAATCTTTCTGACCCGTGCAACCTTATTCACCGTACCGGGTCGTTCCTGTCACACTCGACGCAGGAGAGCGGTCTTACAAAGGAAAAAAACAGAAAATCAAATTGCGTGCGGCCACCCCACCCTAAAGGATGGGGTATGCTGATGGGCCGCGCGCCCGGTTATTCTGGCACTTAGAACTCGTTAATTCTCTGTTGCCTAGACTTTAATCTATGTGATTGAACCTCTGTTTTCGGTTTTCCCTGCGACTCCTTAATGTAGTGCTTGATTGTGTCAGCGGTTACATTTCCAACGGATCGATAGAATTTACCACTTGACCATAGACTTCCACCCCAATATCGTGTTCTCAGTTCAGGATGAAGCTTGAACAATCTGAAAGAACTGCCTCCTTTCAAGTATTGAACCACCTCTGATAGAGAGGTGATTGGGTGGAATTCCAGGAACAGGTGAACATGATTATCTACAACTTCCAGAGCATGGATTTTGTAGCCTTTCTCTGTACAAATATTGTAGAATATAGACTCGCAATCCTTTTTAACTCGTTTATTGTAGAATATCTTGTATCGATACTTGGGCACCAACACGATGTGGTAGGTAATCTGACCATAGCCATGGCTAAAACTGCGCAATTCCAACGCTTATCACATCCTAGCCATAGGTAGCTGGAACCACCTGTGGCTATGGTGTCAAAAAACCTCATTTTACAAAGAAGCGATGATTGATACAGTTTAAGCGAATAAAAAAAAGCCAGCGAGGGTTCACTTCATCCCCGACCTAAAGGTCAGGGTATTCGTGACCCTCTGCGCTCCCATAGTAATAAAAACCATAAAATAAAATATACTTAAAAAGCGCAAATACTATCAAATATCGAAAATCTGGTACGAATGACTGTAAAACAGACTCAAATGCATATTAAAGCATTCTTTTTCACTTCTTTTTTTACTTCTTTTTTTTACTTCTTTTTTTTACTTCTTTTTTTACTTCTTTTTTTACTTCTTTTTTTACTTCTTTTTTTACTTCTTTTTTTGCAGGGCCGCCAGACAAGCTGGCGGGGGAGCTTATGTTTATCTGAATATTTTAATGAGGTTCCCGGGGTTAAAGGAAATATTCTTCGGATAGGAAAGGCGGTTCTGAATTCAGTTACTCCTCTTGATAGTATGAATTCGCCTGTTACTTTTTTGCGTTGCAGACGAAACTACTTCAGCTTTGCAAGGAGTAGGACAGAAAAACAAAAAATTTCAGTTTCGGATATTCTGAGTAATATCAACCGATTAATCCGGAATCATCGATTTCTGTTTTTTCGGGAATTCAGGGTGGAAACCCTTAAAAATCAAAGGAAACAACTTAAAACAGAAGGTAATGGAAATGCTGTACAGAGAAATGCCGGAGAATGGAGACGAACTTTCGATACTCGGGTTCGGATGCATGCGCCTTCCTCTCAAAGAAGGAAAAATAGACGAAGAAAGAGCCAGACAGCAGGTGCGCTATGCAATCGATCACGGAGTAAACTACATAGACACAGCATGGCCGTACCACATGGGAGAAAGTGAGCCTTTCGTGGGGAGAGCTCTTGCTGACGGCTACCGGGAAAAGATCAAACTCGCAACAAAACTTCCCTCCTGGACCGTGAAAAGCCACGAAGATATGGACAGGATACTCAATGCCCAGCTTGAGAGGCTCGGGACAGACCATATAGATTATTATCTGGTGCACGGGCTCGTGGGGACATTATGGGATAAAATGGAAAAGCTCGAGGTTCTGGACTTCCTTGATCGGGCAAAGGCTGACGGGCGAATTATAAACGCAGGTTTTTCCTTCCACGGATCAGTTGACGATTTCAGGCGGATTGTGGACGCATATCCCTGGACTTTCTGCCAGATCCAGTATAATTTTCTGGATGAAAAAAATCAGGCAGGTACTGAAGGACTTGAATATGCAGCTTCAAAGGGACTGGGCGTAATTGTAATGGAGCCCCTGCGCGGAGGCAAACTGACAAATCCCATACCTCCTGCAGTACAGGATATCTGGGATGAGGCATCTGTAAAACGCACACCAGCAGAATGGTCGCTTCGCTGGATCTGGAACCATCCCGAAGTTACGGTTGTGCTTTCAGGCATGAACGAAGAGTCTCATCTCGAAGAAAACCTGAAAATTGCAGATGAAGCCTATCCGGATTTCCTGACAGAGGACGAACTTCAGCTCGTAAAAAGAGTGGAACAGAAATACAGGGAACTCATGAAAGTTGGCTGTACGGGCTGCAGGTACTGCATACCCTGCCCTTCGGGAGTAGACATTCCGAGCTGTTTTGAAATCTACAATAACTTTTACCTTTCAGGGAATGAAAAAGAAGCAAAACTCATGTATGCAGCAAAACCCGGGGGAATAATAAGAGGCGACGTTCCGGGATATGCTTCCCAATGCGTGCAGTGCGGACAGTGCGTTGAAAAATGCCCGCAGCATCTGGATATATCGTCCCTGCTCAAAGCCGTTACAGAAGAATTTGAGGGAAAAGACTTCAAGGGATGGAGAGTTATGGCGAAAAAGGCGTTTGGAAAGGAGTAACGGTTATATTGCCATAATAATTAACGAACTTTTGATGTAAATCCATAAATAAAAATCGATACAGATGGATGATTGGAGTAATAAATTAAATATTAGCAGATTTCTGTACCTGATGTAAATATGAGCTTTTGCCATTTTCTTTAAAATTACTTTAAAAGCTAAAAAAGATCTATAAATGCTTATTTACCTTAAAAATTCCATCTAAAGTCTTTAAAAAAACACTACTCCAAGAATTGTTGTGTATAATTGCACTAAAATATATACTAAATAAGACTTATAGTAAAAAATTCATAATATTATTTTAATTTTAACTTACAAATTGATAATTATATTATTTTTCAGAAAATATTAAAACTCTATAAGCCAATTATTCAAGTATTTAAGAAATAAAATAAGAGTTAACCAGAAAAATGGAATAATATATATTTATATTGACTATAAGTTGATTAAACATACATTTTTGACAAAATAAGACTTAAAATTGAATATTATTGAAAAATAAGTAATTTTAAAGAAAATGGCAAAAGTTCATCTGTATAGATAAAATTTTATCCTCTGAGTGTCTTATTTAATATATCTACAAAGTTGGGGAGTCAACTATCAAAATTTATCTTTACATCGGATTTAGAAAGAATACATTCTGAATTTTTCACCCATTTATTAAAATGAAAAAATGAGATGAAGACCTTATCCTTGAGTACAGGATGTTAACAAATTCAGGAAACGCCCGCTGGATCAATAAGAGAATTCTAATACTGCCTGAAAAGGATGGGATTATCATGAGCTATTCAAGTACAGTTTTTGATATTAATAACAGAATAAAGTCAAAGGGATCAATCAGGCACAAGCTGGCGATCGAGGAAGTATTACTCGAGATTTCCAACATGTTCATCGTTCCTGTCAACCTTGAAAGAGATATAAATGTTGCACTCGAAAAGATTGGTCTTCTCTGTGGGGCTGGCAGGAGTTACATCTTCCTTGTTCGAGAAAATGGAACCACAGTGGACAACACGCATGAATGGTGTGCTGAAGGGGTGGAGCCTCAAAAAAACAACCTTCAAAATATTCCTTGCGATGTATTTCCCAGATGGTCGGAAAAACTGTATAATGATGGAATAATCCACATAACCAATGTTTCGGCTCTGCCTCCAGAAGCAGCAGTAGAGAAAGAGATGCTTGGAAGTCAGGGAATCAAATCTCTTATTGTTTTACCTCTATATGTAAGTGGAAAGCTTGCAGGCTTCATGGGAATGGACAATGTGATTAATACCGGGAGCTGGGGAAAAGACGATGTATCAATACTCAGAATAGCTGTAAACCTGATAGGTATGGGGATACAGCGCAAGAGGGCTGAAAAAGCAATACACGTTGGGGAAGAAATCTACAGGTCCATGTTTCAGAATGCTGCCAACCTGATTACTCTGGTGGACAAAAAAGGGATTATTGTTGACTGCAATTCCCGGGTAGAAGAGCTTCTGGGCTACAGGCAGGATGAGCTCATAGGACAGCCCATAAACAGCGTCATATTTTCAGATTACCTGAAAAAGCTTCAGGAATCTTTAGAAGAGATAGAAAACAGGGGTTTTTCCTTCAACAAAGAGTACAGGATGGTTCAAAAAAACGGGAAGCCTGTTGATGTCAATGTCAATTCCTCGGGCTTAAAAGATGAAAATGGGAACCATGTTCAGACTATTTACATAATAGAAGACATTACTGAACGCAAAAAAACAGAGAAGATGTTAAAGGAAAGTGAAAACAGATACCGCTCTCTGTTTCAAAATAATGGTGCTGTAACACTGCTGATCGATCCGGATACGGGAGATATACTTGATGCAAACCCGGCTGCCTGTTCTTACTACGGATACGCCAGCGAGAAAATGCTCAGCCTGAATATTGCCGATATCAGTATACTTCCAAAAAAACAAATATCTGAAGAATTGGAACAGGCAAAGTCAAGGGACATAAATCATTTCTTTTTTACTCATCGCTTAGCAAACGGAGTGTTACGTGATGTTGAGAAATACAGTTATCCTATTTTGATAGATGGGAAAAAACTCCTGTATTCAACCATTTCGGATATATCAGATAATAAAAAAATGCAGAATGAGCTTGTTAGAGCTAAAATGGAAGCTGAAGTTGCTAATCAAACAAAAAGCGAATTTCTGGCCAACATGAGCCACGAACTGAGGACACCCCTGAATTCTATCATAGGTTTCTCAGATATGCTGCTTACTCAAAACTTCGGCCCGCTTAACGAAAAGCAACTGAGATATGTTAACAATATCTCCGTGAGCGGAGGCCATCTCCTGAAGTTGATCAATGATGTACTGGACCTCTCAAAGGTTGAAGCCGGGAAGATGGAACTTAACGTAGAGAAGTTTTCCATCTCCAGTTCAGTCTCTGAAGTTAAGACTTTATTGACACCTCTGGCATCAAAGAAAAGTATCCAGATCCTGAGCATGGTTGATGAAAAGCTAACGACCATAAGGGCTGATAGAACGAAGTTCAAGCAGATCTTATACAACCTGGTGGATAATGCTATCAAGTTCACACCCGCAGGTGGGCACGTTATTGTTGATGCCAGGGTTTGGGAAGATGGAGCAAAAATTACTATCAAAGATACAGGCGTTGGGATCTCCAAAGAGGAAACCCGGAAGGTCTTTCAGCCATTTACACAGCTTGAGAACTCTGAACTCGGAAAACATGTTGGGACGGGACTTGGACTTTCTCTTGTCAAGAAATTTGTGGAGATGCATGCAGGTCGAATCTGGGTTGAAAGCGAGTTTGGAGAAGGCAGCAAATTCATTTTTACCATACCCCTCAACTCAAATAATTAATCAAAGGATAGATTTTCTGTCCTGCTGAGTTTTTATGAATGTTTTTTTCTGTTCTATTTTGTTTTATTCACCATTTACGGTTTCAGGCCTTTTTTCCTATCGAAAAAGCTTTTCCAAGGTTACATCCTATGCCGTAATAGCTTCTATTTCCTGTCCCGTATATAAGAGGCCTGATTTTCTCAATATCGGGATTTCCGTTTTCATCAAGCACGGATTCTTCTGCCTTGATGTCCACAATCTCTCCTACAAACAAAGTATGAAGCCCTATCTCAAGGCTGTGGAGAAGTTTACACTCGAGGATAACCGGAAATTCTGCTATATAAGGAGCAGGTACAAGCTCACTCCTTATTGGGGTCAGACAGGCTGCTTCAAACTTATTCTCATCTCTTCCGCTTGTGATGCCGAAGTAATCAGCTTCCTTTATATTATCCTCTGATGGGATGTTTACAGTAAACGCCTTATTTTCCATGATACCGGCATAGCTGTAAGTTGCTTTTCTTAAGGACACGCTTATACATGGAGGGTTCGAACAGCAGATCCCTGCCCAGGCTACAGTCATCGCATTTGGCTTTTCATTCATGTCGTAGGTGCCGACAACCCAGGCAGGTGTCGGAAATGCGAGTGTCTTTGCTCCGATTGATTGTTTCATGGCTAAATCTTCTTTTCGATAATACAAAAAGGTTTTTTGAGCTGGACTGAAAAGCATCCGTTTTGCTCTTTTTTCCGGTTATTCTTCCGATCTCTTTTGTTATCAATAACAGTCAATAATGGCAATCAGTTTATTTAACCGGTTTATTTAGCGGCAAATATATATATTGCCGACAATATAATCAGTGGTGCATATTTGAAAGAAACACGTCATTCAAATTCAAAACTAGAGGGGGATTTCCTGTTTTGCGCAGGATCGGTGAACATTCATTTTTCCAGTGAACATCGATTCTTCATCCAGGAGAAAACCGGGGGAGATAAGAGTACAGGTGAATACAAATTTGAAGCTGCTGCAAATTGTCATTTGAAGTATTTGCCACTGCTGCAATAAAATACAGTTGTAAAGATTTCTCTTAATCAGGGTAGATTAAAGCTGAATAAGTAAAAAAAAGTAGCATATTAAAGGGGGTATCAAACTGACGAAGAAACATATTCTTGGTGGGCTGTTAATGGGGTCAGCCGCCGGAGTTGCTGCGGGTGTGGTTGCCGGAGTTACGATGAAGTATACTTATGATAAATATATTCAGGAGCAGCTGCATAAACAATTAAAATCCATTTTCTATGAAGTCTCCAGAAGACATCAGAAATGCCTCATAATATAATAATAAGTATTCCGAAAGAAACACTCTATTCAAATTCAAAACTAACTGGAATTTTCTGTCCTGTTCTGGATTGATAAACACGGCTTTGTCCGGTGAACATCTATTTTCCGGTTAGTACAAAACCAGGGGGAAATAAGAATGCCAAGTTTGAAGGGTTGTTGCAAATTGTCATTAGGAGCAATTGCCATTGCTGCAATAATATATACAATTACAAAGGCTCCTCTAAAGGGTAGGGGTAAGATTAAGGTCGAATAAGTAAAAAAAGTAGCATATTAAGGGGGTATAAAACTGACGAGGAAACATATACTTGGTGGTCTATTAATGGGGTCAGCTGCCGGGGCTGCTGCGGGTGTGGTTGCCGGAGTTGCTGCGGGTGTGGTTGCCGGAGTTACGATGAAGTATACTTACGATAAGTATATTCAGGAGCAACAAGTGCACAAAAAACTCAAATCCATTCCCATAAAAGTGTTTAAACGCGGCCCGTTTCCTGTTACAGTGAAGTCTGTTTATCCGGATCGTCAAACCTTTTCTCATAACCTGAAATCCCCGATCTGGATCGAATTCGATGCACCTATAGACAGTTCTACTGTCACGAAAGATACGGTAATAGTCAAAAGCTCAGTGTCCGACGAGCCTGTAGAAGGTTTCCTTGATGCAGGTAATAGGATTCTGATGTTCCGGCCGTATGGGAAATATCCTGTAGAAAATGGTGGAGCCAAAGTCTCTATTACATTGATAGGAACAGATACCGGATCGGGAGCTATCACCGATACAAAAGGTGTTCTCCTTGATGGAGATAAGGACGGAAAAGCCGGTGGAGATTTCGAATACAAGTTCAGTATTATGAGGTGACAAAACATCCTCTGAAAAACTCTTCTCTAAAAAACTCTTCTAATTCTTCTTTTTAGTTTTTCTTTTTAGTTCTTCTTTTAAATTCTTCTTTTAGTGTAATAATTCAGGATATATCCATAAAACCTGTGAACACCAGCTACAGAATAGAGAAATTTTATGTCTCCTCTTCAAATTGAGTTGAAAGTCAGAGCTTTCCATTCAATTTGAAGAAGATACATAATTTACAAAAATTTTACTAAATGCCTGTGCAGTTAACAGTTTTTTATAAAAGCTAACTATTTAAATAGTTAGTCAGTTTCTTATTTAGATAAAAAGAGCAGGCAGGTTACAGGCATCTATATCTAATTTTATATCCGAAATAGAGGTTTGAAGTTCTGCTGACATTCTTTTTAGATTCACAATCACACTATCCAGTATAATTAAAAGAGGCTCAAACCTTGGAATTACAATTCAAACTCAAAGCTTATTTTAAAACAGGTGCAGACCCTGCTCCCGCAAAGGAGGCTGTGACTGCACTTTTTGAAGAGGCAAACAATACTCTTCTTACCAGAGGGGCACCTGAAGGGCAGGGAGCAAAAATTACTGAATGGAAGCTCGGGGAAGACAGGATAGAGCTTGTGCTCGAATCCGGAAGGTATGTCAGAGTGCATGATGCCGTTCTGAGGCTGAAGAAAGTGCTGGTCGAGGCGCTTGGAAAGAGGTACAGGATAGGGATCAGGGGGATTGAGGTCGAGTCTTTTATCATTCAGGTGCCGGCTGAGCGGGAACTCAGGATGCTGAAGGTCCCCTATATTAAGAGCATGGAAAATATCGAAGGCGGGATCGTACTCGAGCTTGAAGTAGGGGAGGCTGAGATGAAGAACAGGGTTCCGGACCGAATCCTGACCCTGCTCGAGGAAAAAATCGACGCTGCCCGGTACGGAGCAAAGGCTGAGCACTGGAACCTGATCTGGCAGAGAGAGCCTATGGAGCACCCCTTCAAGGAAGACCCGACTCAGGCTATGATGAAGGAAGGCTGGCTCAAGCGAGGAGCAAGCCGCGGGCAGTGGATCCATGGGCCTCAGTCCACAAAAGTGTTCCGGACCTTCGAAAAGATAGTTTTTGAAGAACTCCTTGAGCCCCTGGGGTACAGGGAAATGATTTTTCCGAAACTGGTTCCCTGGGAAGTCTGGATGAAGTCCGGGCATGCCAAAGGTGTCTACCCTGAGATCTATTATGTCTGCCCTCCGAAGACAAGGGACCCTGAGTACTGGGAAGATGTTGCAGACTACTACAAGGTCACCCATGAGGTCCCGACAAAGCTCATTAAAGATAAGATCGGGGAACCCATAGGCGGCATGTGTTACGCTCAGTGCCCTCCTTTCTGGATGTATGTTACAGGCGAAACTCTTCCTAATGACGGGATTCCTGTAAAAGTCTTTGACAGGTCGGGGACCTCGCACAGGTACGAAAGCGGTGGGATCCACGGGATTGAAAGGGTAGATGAATTTCACAGGATAGAAATCGTCTGGATCGGGACAAAGGAAGAGGTAATAAAGTGCGCAGAAGAGCTGCATGAGCGCTACATGCACATCTTCAATGAGATCCTGGACATCGAATGGAGAAAAGCAAAGGTTACTCCCTGGTTCATGGCACAGGAAGGGCTGCTCGGGCTTGCCGAAGGGAACGTTGTAGGAACGACTGACTACGAAGCCTGCCTGCCTTATCGCGGGGAGAACGGCGAATGGCTCGAGTTCCAGAACGTAAGCATCAACGGGGATAAGTATCCCAAAGGCTTCAATGTAAAGCTGCAGTCCGGAGAAGAACTCTGGTCCGGGTGCTCGGGTGTAGGGCTTGAAAGGTGGGCTGCGGTTTTCCTGGCCCAGAAAGGGCTTGACCCTGAGAGCTGGCCTGAAGAGTTCAGGAAGAGAGTCGGTGAGTTGCCGGAAGGCATCCGCTTCCTCTAAACTTTTTTTTCTTTCCCCCCGGATGCAAATAACAGGACAGAAAGCGTTTCTGACCGATTTATTTATATATGGAAATGATATGTATAGTGAGCCATTAACTAGTTAGTATCCGTTAATTTCTGAGGATTTCTGGCCGATTTCCGGTCACACTTTTGACTATAAGGAGCCTGTGGCTGTCGGCAGATGGGATGGGGCCCGAGTCCGGAAACGCCAAGAGGCTCAGAGATTTTTGATATATGCAAAGACAAGGTACTGAAAGAGCAAACCTGCGGCAGTGTAAAACCTGTGCAGAAACGCCTGAAAACCTTTCACATTCATTGATTATGGAAAAGCTCACTTGAGCATCCGGAAGACAAAAACCTGAGATTGCCTGAGGGCATCAGGACAAAATCAAACTACACATAACGAGTATACTTCGGAGGAATTACGTGGCAAGAAAGAAAGTACAAAGAAAGCTTGACGGATGGAAATCCAAGGAATGGTACAATATTGAAGCCCCGGTTTACTTAAACAGGGCTATTGTCGGAAACACAATGGCAGGAGATCCTTCTCTGCTCTTAGGCCGCAATGTTGAGACTACAGTTGGGGAACTCACCAACGACATGAGCAAAAACAACACAAAGGTCATCCTCAGGATCAACAACGTCGTCGGAGACATTGCAACTACCGACCTCATGGGCCACGAACTCACAACCGACTACATCCGCTCAATCGTTAAGAGGCAGACTTCCAGGATCGACGCCAATGTCGATGTCAAAACCAAAGACGGCTACGTTATCCGCGTAAAGCCAACCTGCTTCACCATCAAGAGAGCACGCTCAAGCCAGATTAAAGCCATCAGGGAAATGATGGTCGAGATCGTCAAAAAGCGAGCCTCAGAATCCGATTTCGAGACCTTCATGCAGGAAGCAATCCTTGGCAGGCTCTCAGCAACCATTTACAGGCAGGCCAAGTTCATCTACC
Organism: Methanosarcina sp. 1.H.T.1A.1; assembly: GCF_000979295.1. NCBI lineage: Archaea > Methanobacteriati > Methanobacteriota > Methanomicrobia > Methanosarcinales > Methanosarcinaceae > Methanosarcina > Methanosarcina sp. 1.H.T.1A.1. The sequence goes on from NZ_JJQY01000084.1 coordinate 24,780, forward strand.
CTCTCCGCAGAGTAGAGATCAGAAAGACCGAAGTCGAAAAAATGCCCGCAGCAGCTGCACCTGCACCTGCAGCAGCATAATTATTTTCAAAAGATATCTCTGCCGCAATTGCGGCAGAGCCTTTTTTGACCTTACAAATACTTTTTTTGTGATCTGATAAATACTTTTTTTATGACTTTCATACTGATGAAGGTACCATTGAGTTAGCCTTTAAAATAGCTATTAAAGGATGATTAACGAGGCATCGAAATCCTCTCAGGTCTTTGTCCTCCCAGGTTTTTGAAAACATTAATAATGTAATTGTGGGCGGCCAGAATTTTTCACTTCATAACAAAGAGAGCTTCGACTTTTCTCTTTAGCCCGGGAAAAATAACGTAAACCACAAACAATTTTTTATATTTCAAAATCCGATTTATCCACCATGGCTACCTTCTGGTCGGTATCCCACACTCTTGGAACAAAAGAGAAGGTTTTTTCCTGGCGGATAGATAGCCGAGGAAATATTTTTATAAAAAGGAAGTTCAGGAATGGCTGTTTCCCCAGGATCGATAAAATTAGTTGCAGTCACCTGGACAAACTTCAGGGGTTTATGCAGGACAGGGAATGGAAATACCTGGCAAACGACGCCGCAAAGCTGTATATGGGGACTGAAAAGGACGGTATAGGCAAATTCCTGTACAGGCTCAGGCCAGAGGTTCCGTATGCCCAGCTCTCAAGCCAGTTAGCAGCTATTTTTTATCACTCTGAAGTCTGGGAATGGAACGAGCAAAAAAGGGGCATGAAGTTTCTGCTGCTCCCCGGAAACTGGCAGGAGAAGACAGCGCATTATTACAGGAATTCGCTGGCTCTGAAAAATGAAGGCACTTTTATAGATGAATTTTCCGAAAGTGGTGCGAAAGTAGAACAGGGACAGGAACAGGAAGAATTGCAAGAAACATCGAACGAATCACTGCCAGAAGAAGCAGTCCCTAAAATAGAGCAGACAAAACTTTCGACCTTTTTCGGATTTTAAGGAAAAAATAGGAAAGAAATGATCGAAGAATGTGGCTTTTAAACTATTCTGGAAGCCCGGATTCAGGCAGTTTCAATTTCCATTTCGATGCCGCCAAACTTCTTTGCGACAAAATTATAAATGACGCTAATAAGAAACCCTCCTATTCCTCCCGCAATTCCATAAAAGAGAACAACACCTATAATCACAAGTATACTTTCAGTAAGACCAATAGGTCCCTCTGCGCTCATCATAAGAAGAATGAACGGCGAAAAAACAACTGCAAGAATCAGATACATAAGACCGAAAACTTTTGCCATAGATGTACTATTTAAAGATTTGATACGCACCATTCAGGATCACCTACTTAATTATTTAATATAGTTTTTCTTCTATAAAGGCTTATTCTGTTAGATGGCTGAAACAGGCGGCTTTTTTCAGGGATCAGGCTACAGGAAAGTCTCAACAGAGAAAGCCAGAAAAACCAGAAAAGCCAGAAAAACCAGAAAAGCCAGAAAAACCAGAAAAGCCAGAAAAACCAGAAAAGCCAGAAAAACCAGATAAGCCAGAAAAACCAGAAAAGCCAGAAAAGCCAGAAAAATCAGTAGAGTAGAAAAAGGCAGATAGAAGAAGAAATTGCCATTAAAAACCCTTAACCATCAATTCAATGGTACATACGAGTTAAAGGCTCGATTGTTATAACTACAAGGGTTAGTTTTTCGTAATCTACTCTATAAAGAAGCCTTAGATGCCTGGACCGAAACCGGAATAAATTTTCCTGGCTTTCGATTATTCTTTTTGCGCCCAGGGGAACGGGATCAAAAGCAAGCTCTTCAAGGGTTTCCCTGACCCTGGAGTGCGTACTCTCATCTGCCTTCATCATAAAATCCTGTGCCGGGATATCAAAAAAAACTTCGAACATTTCAGATCCTCGTTTTTTCAAGCTTCTTTAACGGTACAAGTCTTCCTCTTGCCTCATTTTCAAAACTTCTGAAAACAAGCTCTTTTTCTTCTGCGGTGAGCAGGGCATCTATATCGACCATATGCTCCTTAATTTCGGCAAGCTGTTTCTTTATGAAATTAAGCTCTTCAAATATTTTTCTATCGATTTTTTCCCCGGTCATCAGAACCACTGCCTTTGGTTATATAGCTTGTAAACCGTTATCCACTATTCAATGTTTGGAAGCAGCATCAAAGAGTTATCTCATAATATAGAGCGTCTCCTGACAAAGAGTTATCTTCTTACTTCCTCATCAAAGTATCGTGAAATCAAACTCTCTGGAAAACTTTAAATTCTGGATCTCCAGATTATTCTGAGTGTCCAGATTATATTGATTGAACTTTTAGATTTCAATTTAAAAAATCGAATACAAAAAACCTGGCAAACTCAAAAGGTAAATATTATAAGAATAACAAAATTGTACATAAAACCTGGAGATCTGTAAAGGGGCAGGAGAAAAAAATGGTAACTGGAAACCTCGGGTTTTTCATCTATGTATTCTCATCCATCTTTGTGGTTGTAAGCCCTATCAGCGGAGTTGTAACTTTTATCTCCCTGACGAGCAAGATGACCCGCAAGGAAAAAAATGAAATCGCAAAAAAAGCAGTGGTGCTCGCGTGCGTAATCGCCCTCTTTTTTGCAATTACCGGAAGCGTGATACTTCAATTATTCAGCATCAGTGTGGACTCACTTAGGGTTGCGGGAGGACTCCTGCTTTTCAGTATAGCATTTGACATGATGCATGCAAAGGTCTCAAGGGAGAGCATTACTGAAGAAGAAATTACTCAGTCCCAGGAACGGGAAGATATCTGGGTATTTCCGATCGGCCTTCCGCTCCTGACAGGTCCGGGTACTATCAGCACAGTAATTGTCCTTATGGGAGTGGCAGATGGCGTTCAACAAAAAGCAATCGTTCTCATATCTATTATATTTGCATTCATAATCTGCCTGATTGTCTTCCTTTTCTCGAGGAGGCTCCACAAGTTTATAGGATATAATGGAATGCTGGTCTTTACAAGGCTCATGGGGCTTTTGCTTGCGGCTCTTGCAGTGGACCTGACTGCCACGGGAATAATAAACATATTCGGGCCAGTAATTTGAAACCTTCAGGTTTGAGAGTTCAAAACTCTTGAACCTTCAAATTTTTAACACATGCCGGGTAATCAGACAGGATTATCAGACAGGATTATCAGACAGGGTTGGTTAACCCTGTTTTCCGTTATACTGCCTATTCACGTACTCGATCAGTTTACTGCCTGTGAGCCTTTCGCTTGAGGGGCCTATGCGGATATAGAACTCTTCGTCATTTTTATCAGGATTGAGGAAAACAGCCTTATCACTTTTTCTGCAGTCGATTTCCAGGATGTTTTTACCGCTTACAGGCACAAGGGCGTACTCTATCATGGGAGCGTAGTTAAGGCCGATATGCTGCTTTATGAGCTGTTTGAAATGCAGGAGGAACTTATCCTCATTCGGAAAGCCGTCGTTTTTGATTCCCAGAACCTCCCCGCTGTTGGAGACGCCAACAAGAAGTATTCCGCCGTCAGTGTTCAGGTACGCGACTATCGTCTTCAGTACTGCATGTTCTATATTCCAGTCAGGCTTTCCGCTAAGAAGGTTCATTCGCAGCGTGGACTTGAACTCAAGCTTCTTGCTCTCCCCCCGACGGATCAGCTCCAGAATGTAGTCCGAATCATTTGCAAGTTTCACCGCCTCCCGGATAAGTTCGAGCTTCTTGCGGATATGGGTTATACTCTTGGGATAGGTTGAAAGCCTGCATTCGAACACACTTAGCTGGGAAATAAGTTCCTTTGTGAGAGCTTTGATTTTAAGGACCTCAAGCTGGACCTGCAGGTCAGGGAGATAGAGTTTGCTATGTGTAAGAGAATCAAGATCCACATTCGGAAAAGATGAAATTCCGGGAAGAAGAGGAACAGCCGTACCTGAAAGTAAAGAAGTGTTCTCCCCTGTTTCCGTACACATATTTTCAACCGAAACTTTGCCTTTAAATGTGATTTCATTTGCCGCCAGAGAGGTGATTATTCCTGAAAATCCCGATTCTCCTGATAAATAAGCATCTCCGGCAGCTTCATGCAGGGCAGAAACCTCAGAGAGTGCCATAGCCGGCTCTTCAGGTTCCCGGGTTTCAGGTCTCAGGATAAAGCCCCTCGTCTCCCAGGCCTTCCGGATCTTCAGGCCGAGAGGATTGTTGAAAAAGTCTGCAAGGTATTCCGAACTTGCTTTCTCAGGGTTAAGGACAAACTGAATGTAAGCCTGAAAATCGTTTCCAGTCCCGGAAAGAGAACTGACGGCCTTCAGTTCTTCATAAAGGGGGAGATAGAGTGAGTTTTCTTCTCCGGTAAAGCCGTACTCCAGGCCCGGGTCAGGAGAATTGACCTTTAGCATAAGGTCAGAGAGGCTTGTCGGCTTCAGGCCATACTGACTGCATAATGAATCTATTTCTTTTTCGACCATGCGGATCAAACAGAAAGGGTTTCTAGTATTAAAGCTGTTTTAAAGCTGTTTTCAGGTTTATGCAATTGTTGAGGTTAATGTTGCATATTGAATTCTAAAACTCATATACCTTTTTCTGTTCAAGTTACTTAATATTTTATTTTCCTGTTGGAAACCCGATAAACTGGAAGGAAAAGGTTCCAAAATAAAAAGTAAAATAAAAAGAAAGAATAGAAAAAACCGTATCTGATTACATGGTTGGTATTCTGGAATCTGAGTTGCCAGTACATATAGTTTTTTTGTTTTTTATTTACTATATGCAGGCGGGCTCAAGCGGTGCACGGTATTCGGAAAGAAAGAAATCCATATCCCATTTCGGGTTTTTTGGAATTATGCCAGCCAGAAAACCCGGGAATGCCCGGAAAAATAAAAAATAATTCAAAAACAGGTGCCTGGCCCGAAATTCATAAAACCTCAACAGGAAACCCGTTAAATCTTTAGATTTAGCGGGTAGTTGACATCGCTAGTTGGTCAGAGCCAGGCTTGCCTTAGACATGTTTTAAGATTCCCAGTTCAGATATTAACCATCTCGATACTATTTTCGGCTTCTGGAACGTTAATATCAGTTTAGCCTTAGTACAGTTCTTGAAAATCAGTTATCTGAATATCGCCTTAAATGTTAGCTATTTCCTGGACTGCGGATTGAGTGGATGCACTGACCGATGTAACTGAGGACGTACACCCACATTTTCTGCAGTAGTAAAAATTATTTGAGCCAATGATCTGTTTTTTAAGAGGTGTGTCACATCTGATACATTTTGAAGGGAAGTCAAACATATCTCTACTCACTCCATAATCATTAGCGGTTCAAGCCTTGCGGTTTCTTTTCTTGTCCAGTACCCGCACACAGTACAATATTGGAACCCTCTGAAAAGATCGTTTTCAAGTTTGGAATGGCACTCCGGACATCTTTTCAAAAAAAATATATTCTCCGGCTCTTTTTTATCCCCTGTAATTTGTGTTTTGGTTATTTTCTGCATAATTAATTGCTTCCTTTGTATTTTTTACACCCAATATGAATATTTACTGCATTGTGTATATAGATTTACCTGCATTAACTTATTTTTAATGCAGGTATGACATATTCTGCAAATATCTACAGTTCCCAACCGGCGGGAATTGCCCTGGATAATCATAAATCACCATTTATGGATAGCCACTGAGCGATAGCTGTTGATAACCGACCTCTGGCAATTGTCGGCTGAAAATTTGGCCAACTTCATAATAAGTAAGTCGGCAGATCCCCGGGTAGTTTTTCAGTGCCTTCCGAGCTCCTTTTCAGTTTTAAGAACCTGAAGGGTGATTTTCATAACAGAGTCCGGATTAAGGGAAATAGAATCGATCCCCTCTTTTACCAGGAATTCTGCAATCTCAGGGAAATCACTCGGAGCCTGCCCGCAGATCCCGCTGTGCCTTCCATTCCGTTTTGCTCCCTGCACTGCCATTGACATTATTTTCATAACTCCCGGGTCCCGCTCATCGAATTCCGCGGCAAGCAGTTCGGAGTCACGGTCAACTCCAAGGGTCAGCTGGGTCAGGTCGTTTGAGCCTATAGAGAAGCCGTCAAAGACTTCGCTGAACTCGTCGACAAGCAGGACGTTATTGGGGATTTCGCACATAACATAGACCTGAAGCCCGTTTTCTCCGCGCCTGAGCCCGTTTTTCTCCATCTCGGCAATGACTTTCTTCGCTTCCTCAATGGTCCGGCAAAAAGGGATCATAAGAATAAGGTTCGTAAGCCCCATTTCATCCCTGACCTTTTTCATAGCCCTGCACTCAAGGGCAAAACCTTCCCTGTAGCGCTCATCAAAGTAACGGGAAGCCCCCCTGAATCCTATCATGGGATTGTTTTCTTCCATTTCAAAATAGCTGCCCCCAACAAGGCTTGCATATTCGTTGGTCTTGAAGTCGCTCATCCTGACCACAACAGGCTTCGGGTAAAAAGCTGCAGTAATCAACCCGACGCCTCTGGCAAGCTGCTCGACAAAATAATCTTCTTTTTTCTCATATCCCAGTGTCAGTTTTTCGATCTCCCGGAGTTCTCCCGGGTCTTTGACCTTTTCCGGATGCACAAGGGCCATAGGATGGACTTTGATATAGCTTGTAATAATGAACTCGAGCCTTGCAAGCCCGATCCCGTCATTGGGAATCATGGAAAACGCAAAAGCGCTTTCAGGGTTTCCAAGGTTCATCATAATCTCGGTTTTGGGGCGTTCCAGGTCTTTGAGGCTAAGGGTGTCTTTATGGAAGGGAAGGATACCTGCGTATACAAGCCCATCTTCTCCCTCGGCACAGCTAACAGTAATTTCCCTGCCTGTTTCGAGGACTTCAGTCGCGTTTCCAGCCCCGACAACCGCAGGGATTCCGAGTTCCCGGCTGACAATAGCCGCATGGCAGGTCCGTCCCCCTTTGTTTGTGACAATAGCGGCTGCGGTTTTCATAATTGGTTCCCAGTCAGGAGTGGTTGTGTCCGCAATCAGGATCTCTCCGGGTTTGAAAGAGGGCAGGTACGAAACATCAGGGATCACACGGACCTTTCCGGAAGCGATCTTATCCCCCACGCTCCTGCCTTTTGCAAGGACTTCGGATTTCTCTTCAAGGACATAGGTTTCCAGCATATCCTTTTCTCTCTGGGACTGGACGGTTTCGGGCCTTGCCTGTACTATGAAGAGTTCTCCTGTTATGCCGTCCTTTGCCCACTCGATGTCCATGGGCCTGGATTCCCTGTACTTGTTAGAATAATGGTCTTCAATATCGATTGCATATCCGGCAAGCTTGAGCACCTCTTCATCATTAATACAGAAGCGCAACCTTTCAGCCTCAGGAACCTCCACGTTCCGGGTGAGCACTTTGGAATCTCCCCTGCCGTAGATCATCTTGATTTCTTTGCTTCCCATCTTCTTCTGGATGATCGGCTTGTATCCTTCCTTGAAAGTCGGTTTGAAGACGTAGAACTCATCGGGATTGACCTGCCCCTGAACGATATTCTCTCCAAGCCCGTATGTGCCTGTAATAAAGACCACGTCTCTGAATCCGGTTTCCGTGTCAAGGGTAAAAATAACCCCACTTGAAGCCAGATCCGACCTGACCATCTTCATGATTCCTATGGAAAGGGCTACCTTGAAGTGGTCGAAATTGTTGGTTACACGGTAGGAAATGGCCCTGTCCGTAAAGAGTGAGGCAAAACAGCGCGTGCAGGCATCCCGAAGCCCGGGATAGCCCCTGATGTTGAGGTAAGTCTCCTGCTGCCCTGCAAAAGAAGCAGTTGGCAGATCCTCAGCCGTTGCCGAACTCCGCACAGCTACATCCGTATCTTCTCCATACTGCTCGCAGAGGCGGTCATAGGCATCTTTGATTTCCTCCCAGAGGTCATCCGGAATTCCGGCTCCAAGGATCAGGTCCCTTGCAATCTTCCCCCTTTTTGCAAGGTCTGCAACATCCGCAGTATCAAGCCCTTCCATTGTCTTTTTGAGCTTTTCGAGAATTTCTCCGGCTTTCAGGGTATGCCAGTAAGCTTCAGAAGTGACTGAAAAGCCATTTGGAATCCTCACACCTTTCGAAGTAAGTTCCCTGTACATTTCCCCAAGGGAAGCATTCTTCCCGCCCACCAGCGGGACGTCCTCGATCGTGGTCTCTTCAAACCAGCGGATGTACTTGCTTTTGTTTGCAGGCATATTTCCCGAAATCCCCTCATAAGATTTTGTCTGAACTAAATATGAGTTAAATAGTACTGTAATACATTTAAATTTTAATGACGCTGTGGAAAAGTTACCAAAAAGCGCAAAGTGCAAACGCCAGAACAGAAACTTTCCCGGATTGAATTCAAAGCCCCATATTAATTATGCTCTAATGAAAGAAATCAGTTCGCCTACATAGAATCAATTATTCCAAAGTATTCGCGTAAAATGAAAAACCAGAAAAGCTAATGTTTAGACGAGGTGTTCTATTTATAAATTTTACTATAGAGTTCAAAAAGAAAAGTTGAGTCCGGTTGTTGTGTTCAGGCCGGCTCGGTATTTCACCTTATTCTCGGGTTCAGTATTCCACCTTATTCTCAGATTCTTCCCACGCCCCAAAAGCTTCAAGAGCCTCTTCCCTGAGGAGTTGTCGGAATTCTATTTTTCGTTCCCTGAGGGGGCGTGAAATTTCCTCGTATATGAAGGAGTCGTCAAAGCCGATATTTTCAGCATCAGACCTTGTGTTGGCAAAAAAAACTCTATCTATCCTTGCCCAGTAAATGGCTCCAAGGCACATGGGGCAGGGCTCACAGGAAGCGTAGATCTCACAGCCGCTGAGGTCAAAGGTATTCAGTTTCCGGGCTGCCTCTCTGATGGCACTGATCTCTGCATGGGCGGTCGGATCGTTAAGTACGGTGACCTGATTGCAGCTTTCAGAAACTATTTTCCCATTTTTCGTTATCACGGCCCCAAACGGTCCTCCTCCTCTTATTACACTTTCGAGGGAAAGTTCAATGGCGCGTCTCATAAACAAAAGATCTTTTTCTGACATGTGTCACTCCCTCCTTTATATTTTCATATAGATGATAAATATAAGGATAGGACATACCCTTTAATGACAGAACATGCCTTTTCACTAAAGGATAAAACCTTCCTGTAAAAGGACAAATAAAAACGGACATTTTGCAGGACAACCCTTAAGTACACAAACATATCAAACCATTACTCGGAGTGATAATGTTGACAACCACAAATTTTTCTGCTGAAGAAGCAAAGGCAGTTGGGGAACAACTGGGAATTAAATGGGATAAGTTCGATGTCGACCAGTTCCGCAGAGGCATGGACGTAGAGCTGGAACATGGAACCATAGACCCCGCAACAAACGTTACTAACGACGACCCCATAATGACAGGAAAGATTGCTCTGGCTCATCTTAACGAGTTTCCGGACTATTATGACAGGCTGGAAGAAATGGAAGAAGAAGCTGAGGAATTCTGGGAAAAAAACTGAACACTGAGCTTTAAAAAACACAATTTTATTTTTTATTTTACATTTAATTTTAGTCTTAATTTTACTTACACCTTCTTTTGTGCTCCCTGGTTAATTGGTTGGTATTATTCCGAAATGACCTTTTGTTGTATCTCCTGTTAACCTTCTTTCCACGCGCTGCGCCCTGCTTGAGCCCGCCCGTGTACAGTAGATAAAAACAAAAGCATTAGGCAGTCTGGAAACCTGATACCAAATCTCAACCTTGTAGCCAGGGATGACCATTTTTTAATTCACCTTAAATCTCTTCTAACCTCTAACACTTTTTACCCATTTCAGTTTCAATCAAGCCTTTAAGCCTCAATTAAGCCTGAGCTCATATATACTCTTGCAAACCAGTTTAACTGAAAAGAAAAATTGTGTAAAATCCACTGTATAAATGTAATATATTTTTTAACCAGTGGCGGGCGCTTTTTTAACGTGTTTCCTGGCGAATCATTCATGCAATCCTGAGAAAGATCAACACTATTAAAAGTAATTTCACGGCAATACTCTATGATTATGTACTGAAGAACACTCAACAATTAGATAATTTTTTCCTGGAAAAATAAGTTATAATCTGAAACTTTTCCATTTTATTTGAGAAAAGAAATTATATAAGTTGAAATCATACAGATAGTTGATCTATATAATATTTTTTATCTAGTCGCAAAAACCATGAAAAATGGTACTCAAGATGATAGAATTGGACGCCTCCGATAAACCAAAAGTTCTCATAATTGATGACGAAAGGGATCAGGTAGAATTACTATGTTTACAGCTCGAAGATGAATATCTTCCTATCCCTGCATATACCGGAAAAGAAGCTATTGAACTTGTAAAAGCTGAACTTCCGGATTTGATTTTATTAGACCTGATGCTGCCTGAAAGTGACGGGTATGAGATATGCAGCATACTCAAAAGTGATCCCGGCTCCAGGTTCATACCCATAATTATAATTTCCGGGTTTTTTGAGAAGCCGAACAAAATAAAAGCAACTCAATGCGGAGCTGACGATTTCATTCATAAGCCAATAGATAGATTTGAGCTTAAAACAAGGATAAAGTCTTTAATTAGAATAAAAAAGAATTATGAAGCTCTTCAGGAAAGTGAGAACAGATATAAACAACTTTTTAACAACAGCCCGGCTGTCACGCTTCTAGTAAACCCGCTCAGTTATCGTATTGTCGATGCAAACGATCCTGCATGCGCTTACTACGGGTACACTTATGAAGAGATAACTGCAAAAAAAATCACTGACATTGATTCCTTCTCTCTGGAAAGAAATAGAGAAATTAGCCAGCAGGTTTTTTCCGAAAAGAAAGGCCATTTCTATTCCTGCCATAAACTCTCCAGTGGAGAAATAAAGCATGTAGAGGTGTATGTCAATACAATCAAAGTTAAAGAGAAGGAACTTCTTTTAATAAATATCTATGATATCACTTCCAGCAAGAAGGCAGAAAGGGAACTTGCGGCATCCGAAGAAAAATTCAAACAGGTTGTGGAACTCTCAATTGACGGCGTATTCATAGAATCAAATAGTGGAAAAATTGTTGACTGTAATGATGCAGCCTGCAAAATTTTCGGGTATGATAAAGAGGAGATCCTGAAGCTGGATGTAACTGATCTTCTTCCTGAGAACTTTTCCAGAAACCTTAAAAATATACTAATCAGTAAAGAAACCACAGGGAATAAAGCAGTCGAGAGGATTAACAAAAGAAAGGACGGCACATTCTTTCCAGCCGAAATTACAACCAGAAGACTCAAACTGGGCAATGAAGAAAAGCTGATAGTGTATGTCCGGGATATTACAGAACGTAAAAAAGCTGAAAAGGCATTGAAAGCAAGTGAAGAGAACTTCCGCACTCTTGCCAATAATACTCTCGATGGTATTCTGATACTTGATTTTGAAGGCAGGCTCATAGCTGCAAACGCTGCTGTTGGAAAAATGTTTGATCTGGAGCTCGAAGAGGTAAAAGGTAAGAGCATTGCAAAATACCTTGCTCCCGAATCATTACCGATTGCAATTGAAGACCAGATAAATGTTCTCAATGATAAGGGAGGCTACCTCAGTGTTTACAAAGCAATCTCTTCCAGGGGAGAGCCTTTCTGGATTGAAGGTCTTGGTACAAAAATAATCTACCGGGATCAGCCGGCAATTGTTGTGGTTATAAGGGATATAACCGTTAGAAAAATAGCAGAAGAGGCTCTAATAAATGCAAAAACAGCTGCTGAAGTAGCAAACCGCACAAAAAGCGAGTTTTTGACCAACATGAGTCACGAACTGAAGACTCCTTTGAACTCTGTAATCGGGTTTTCTGACCTTCTTAATGAAGGAATTGCAGGGCCCCTTAACGAAAAGCAATCCCGGTATGTTCAGTTCATTTCTTTAAGCGGAAAAAACCTCCTCAACATCATCAACGACATACTCGAGTTATCAAAAGCAGAAGCAGGAAATGAAGAACTCAATATAGAAAAATTTTCGGTTGATGAATCTATCAATAAAATTATCTCGAAGACGATGCCGCAGGCTCAGGAGGCAAATATCAAATTAAATTATAATTCCGAAAATCGGAGATTATGGATCTCTGCCGATGAAGGTAAGTTCCAGCAGATTATGATCAACTTATTAAGTAATGCTATAAAGTTCACGCCTGCAGGCGGTTCAATTGATGTAATCTCAAAACAGGAAAACGACCTTGCAATTATTACCGTCAGAGATACTGGAATCGGAATCTCGGAAGATAGCCTTGACAAAATTTATAATCCATTTATCCAGATTGATTCTTCTCTAAGCCGCACTTTCGAAGGTACTGGACTGGGGCTCACCCTCGTTAAAAAGTATGTTGAAATGCACGGCGGCAATATATATGTGGAAAGTAAAATCGGAGAAGGTTCATCTTTTAGATTTGAACTGCCGGTAACCCGACAGAGGACAGCTGAACCCGTTCCAAAGGTATTAGAGAGCCAAAAAATCAATAGCTGAAAATCTGTAGCTGAGAAATCATTATCTTAGAAACCATTAGCTGAGAAATCATTATCTTAGAAACCATTAGCTGAAAAATCATTATCTTAGAAACCATTGCATGGATTTTGCCGAGTGTATCGGTTACTGCTGGCTGCCCTTTTTTAATGTTTTGTATTTATTCTGCTCCTCAAGTCACAGGTTATGGAAACAAAAGTTTCCCATTTGAATATATCCTTAATTGAAGATGTCCTTAATTTGAAGATATCCTTATATCCTTATTCCTCATAGCACAACCGATGGCAAGCTACAAAGTCCTGGTAAGGGATGTTATAAAAAAAGCTGATGTCCTTCTTGAAGTCATAGACGCCCGGTTTCCGGAAGAGACCCGAAACAGTGAAGTTGAAAAGGATATTATCCGTTTAAAGAAACCTTTCATAATAGTCATCAATAAGTGCGACCTCGTATCAAAAGAGAAACTTGATAAAACCAAATCCCGCCTCTCCAAAATTGCCCCTACGGTTTTTATATCCAGCAAGGACAGGTCCGGGACAACCATGTTAAGGCACCAGATACTTGCATCCGCCTGCAATATAAAAGAGCGTGATATCCTTGTCGGCACCCTCGGTTATCCTAATGTAGGCAAGTCCTCCGTAATCAACGGCGTTACCGGTAGGCATAGGGCTAGCACCTCCCCCATATCAGGCCACACAAAAGGAGTGCAGCATGTGGGTGCAGGTTCACGTATCATGTTTATTGATACCCCGGGAGTCATCCCCTTCGATGAAAACGATGAATATGTACAGGGCCTGCTGGGGATAAAGGATGTAACTCACCTGCGGGACCCACTCGGCGTTGCCCTTAAGATAATAGAAAAAATGCTTGCCGAAAACAAAACTGCCCTTGAGTCCTGTTACAATATCACAATCGAAGCCCAGAACGGTTCTTCCGTACTTGAACTGATAGGCAAACAGTGCAATTTCCTGCAAAAGAAAGGCGAGGTGGATGAAATGAGGACAGCTGCCAAAATAATCAATGACTGGCAAACCGGGCAGCTCCTGATCTGAAAATATTGATGACGCTCCTGAGCCCGGAACAATATTTAGCCCGGATCCGGGTTACGGTTTTCCCGGAGAAAAAGGAAAAATTATTCAAGCTTTAAAAATAAATTAACATAAAAAAGATAAGGAACGAAAAGGATGGCCGAAAGTCTGGAGCAAAACCTCGAAAAAGATGAAGACCCGGAAAAAGACGAAAAATCGGAAAAAGAAAGGATATTGAGGAACAAACTAATTCTGGTTACCTCAAAACTTTTTATAGTAATATTCTTGATCCTGCTAGCCCTGCTCTCCCATAAGTAAAGTAGGATACGGCAGGCAGGGTCGATTTATTCAGGTAACTTATTTTTCTTTGACCAGACAGGGGGCTCTACAGTGCGAGCTGATCCTGGACGAGACCGGCCCGTAATTATCTCCTGTACAGAAAACGATACTTTTGATACCGTATCCGCCTGACAACACAATCGTATTGCTGCGGGGGTAAAAAGTTACTTTTTTTACGTTTTTCCACTTCATAACCTGATACTGCCCGGCATTTGCCAGGAAGCCCGTACCTGCTGCTGTCGGGTTCCGGAGAAGAAGCCCAAGGACAATGAGTAAAAAGTTTACCTTACTGTTTTTCTTTTTCTGCCCGGCCCGGGTCAGGGTCTCAACGCCTTTTTCATCCATTACGTATGTGAGTTCGTATTTGTTCCCATAGTAAGCAAAGATGAAAAGGCTGGTCAATAAGAACAGCAGGCCAATCAGCATCAGGGCATATTTGAACCCTGAAAGGTTCGTGCCATCAGAATAAAACTGATTATCGAGAATTGATGGAAGGATTATCAAAAATACAATGCCGGTTGTGACCAGAACAGCAATTCCTAAAACTCTGAAGAGCTCTTTTAAAATAAACTTATTATTTAATATTGAAGTGTCAATGTCCCATTTAATTTTGTTTTCGTTATTAATATTCATTTTCATACCCCCTATAAATGAGTCATGTAAGTAAGAAATTTGGACTTTTAAAAAGAGATTACTGTAATAATATATTAAAATGTGTATATATTGATAACTGAGAAAACGTCTTTAAATGTACCATTGATATTTTCATAGCCAGGACCAAAAATTATTCCTCAAAACCAGCTTGACTGCCTCTATCGCAGGTTCTTCCATCACCTGGGAATCCGAAACGTCCAGAATTCACTCATAATTTGTCCTGCTGTTTTGCCAGACTGCCGATTTCCTCAAACCTGACAAGCCTTTTGCTGCGATTCTCTGCATTAACCTCCTCTTCTCTTATCCTTTATTACCAATAAATAAACAGGACCCCCTAATGAAAATCAACCCGTAAATCCTCCTCGAAATTGAATGTAAGGGTGAAAAAAACTTTCAGTTTCAAAATAATTTGAAATTTGGAGGTTGATGATTGAGGCGGAAGCTGAATTAGATATGGTGAGGTTAGCAAAGCAGAAACAAATATTCCTACCAATATATCTATCCGTGACTAAATACTATCAGGATGCTTTAATCTAAACCGGGGTTATGAAGAAAATATTGATGCATAGCACCGATGTACAGCAAAAAAATAAACACGTAGACATAAATCTAAAGGAAGTGGGAAATTAATGAGACAAATTACGGCATTAATTATGGCACTGGCATTATGCATTCTCGCAATGCCTGCGATGGCTGAGGATGAAGAACCAAGTGACCCAAAAACATTACTTTCACCAGGTGACAACATCTGGATCTCCATATCTCCTATGGAAGCACATCCGATGTATATTGACCGACCGGCACCGATAATTCCTACAATACCGAGTTATCCGATCCGTGTGGCGGTTTACAGCAATCCTTATAAATATCTAACAACTGATGAAGACGGCAACCCTATTTGGGGAGAGATTTATGACGAGGATGCACCTGATTTCAGTGTTACTACGCTAAAGGCCTTCGCAAAAGATAAGATAACACTTAGACTTCCGAGTGGAACAAGCCCAGAAGAGGTTATATACCCTGCCCTTACAGGTGCAAGCTATACGAAAGTGCATATGGAGAATGACTATAAGTACGAATATGTCTTCTATGTGAAAGATCTGAGTTACCTTGATTCAAGTGTTGAGAGATTATTCTTCGTTGTTGAAGGCACTGATGGGATCGTATACCAGGGAAGCGGCCTAGTGTCAGTAACTGAAACATCCCAAAAAGGTGGGGGAGGTAGTGGCGGTTCTGGCAGTGCAGGCA
>NZ_JJQY01000008.1:0-40477 GCF_000979295.1 Methanosarcina sp. 1.H.T.1A.1
CTATTCGTCGGCAGCGTCAGATGTGTATAAGAGACAGGGATAATACCTAAAGGAAAATTGTCTCTACCACCGGCTGGAACCTCAAAACCCTATTTTATAATTCGACGTGACTTTGCGTCAATCGAGTTCTAGGGTCCGGTTTTTGACTTCATGGGAGAGTTGGTTAAATATTAAGTTAATTCCGGAGAGCACGGAAATAAAGTCGTGGTGGAAATTCTGGCAACAGAGTAAAAGTCTGTTTTTTCTATTCACTATAGGTCCCTAAAAAGATGGTAAAAAAGGCATTTAAGGCTTTTAAATTGGAGAAGAAGGAACTCCGTTATTATTGGAGGTAATTGTCGGGCAGCCTGTTCAGGTTGGGGTGCGCCAGCGCAACTTTGATTTTAGCATAAATCTCCCACCCCGCAGTCAACGACCTCTGCCCATAGGTCCGAAGGCATTGGGAGGGTGCATTTCTACATCGTAGTGGCACGAACTGGCCGTCGTTCTTATTCTCGTGCCTGGGTTTTTGCAGGAACATTCCATTGCTCCTGCCGATGCCAATCGATCAATGGCTAGTTATAATGCAATGCACAGACGAACGGTGTTTAATAGTTTTTGTGCCTGGGTTTCTGACCTTTTCTGGAGGGGTTGTTCATCCTATTTACCGGCTTTGGCAATCTTATTTCCGGTCTTTCAATTACAATCTTCTTCAGAGCAGGTAGTGTCTGTTCCTTAATATCTACATGATTGTCTTTCAGCACACTCATGAAATTAGCATGGTCATTTTTGGAAAGGATATTTATCGCTTTTCCTTCTGTTCCTGCTCGTGCAGTTCTTCCAATCCTGTGAATATACTGTTTACTCTCCCTGGGAATATCATAATTGTAAACATGGGAAACACCCTGTATATCAAGTCCTCTTCCGGCTACATCTGTGCATACAAGGACACCTATGTTCCCGGCATGGAATTTTTCCATTATGCGAGTTCGTTCGTTCTGTGTCAATCCGCCATGAATTGCCACGGCATTGATGCCTGATTTTCTCAGGTTTTTTGCGACTTTTTCAGTGTTTCTTTTTGTGTTGCAGAAAACCATCCCGAGGTTTGACTTTTCATTTTGTAGAAGATACACGAGCAGAGATAATTTCATGTCATCCTGTACTTTATAAACGACCTGATTCAATTTTTGCGGGTCGATATAAGACTCTACTGATACTCGAACCGGGTTTTCCATGTGCTTGCGGGAAAGCTGGACAATATCTTTTGTAATGGTTGCAGAGAACAAAAGGGTCTGCCTGTTTTGAGGACATTCCTTGATAATTTTTTCTACATCCGGTTTGAATCCCATATCAAACATCTGGTCTGCTTCATCAAGGACAAGGGTTTTCACATTATTGAATTTGATAGTATTTCTGCTGATATGATCGAGTAGCCTACCGGGTGTTCCCACAACAACCTCGGCATTCTTTAATTCTTTAATTTGTGGATTGATCCCTACACCGCCATAGATATATACGATATTTAACGGGTCGTATTTTGAGAATTTCCTGAACGAATTTGCCACCTGCTCCGCCAGTTCTCTTGTAGGGGTCAGGATCAAAGCCTGAATTCCTTTTCCTTTTTCGGAATTTTGTAATATGCCGGAAGCAAATGCGAGTGTTTTTCCGGAACCTGTTGCGGCTCCGGCTATAACATCTTCCCCAGCAAGTATTAGGGGAATTGATTTTTCCTGTACTGCTGTAGGGTTTTCAAAACCATGTTCATTTATTGATTTCAAAACAGCATTACTGAGACCTAGTTTTTTAAAATTATTCATAGTTAGACTTTCCGTGATTTGTCTGAAAAAGCTACTTAATTGCTTTTTCATATTTATATATTTATGATATATCAAAAACAATTAAGAGCTATAAGCACAACTTCAGAAAAGTTTAGATTAATTTACTGCTTAAATGTTAGTAATCGCTTATAACGGTGAACTCTCCCTTTATACTTTTGCCTATTTTGATGATGTGATTACCCAGCATTCATTGTTCTTCCAAAGGTTCGACCCCAAATGAGTAGACCCGGATGGCATGACTTACGAAGAATATCAGGCTGCAATGGATAAGATGTGGCCCAGAATGGCAGAACCGGACGGGGAAGGCATAGATCTGCACCCATATGACCCCCGGCGGCGGTTTATAGCGACCTGCGAAGGTGTAATCTTCAGTCAGGCACCCCCTTAACCGAAGAAGACAGGCTCTAAGCGGACCGGCTTTGGGACAGCATAGCTATGCCAGGAACCAGCCCAGGCAAGAAACAGGAAAATAAAAAGTGATATGCCTTTCACCCATATGTCTTTCACCCTTAACAAACACGTTTTGGAGCGGGTTAAGGCAGGGGAAAAACTGGTTTTGGGGTCAGGTTAAGGCTTAAGGGGAGTTAAGTTTTAAAGTCAAGGGGTCAAAGCTGATTTTCAACAGACGCGTCGATTCTTTCTGGAAATAAAGAACTGTCTTAAGATCTATACTTATATAACCCTCTCACAATCCTTATTTTTAAACTTGTAACAATTGAGAACATTCTTTAATTAATTTAGAGTGTTATAATGTTTTAGAGACAAAAATAAAGCTTTATAAAGTTTTAAATTTGCATCGCGTTTTTTATTTGGTCTCAAGAATATAAGTATGTTTATATGTTAACTGTCTCTACTATTTTTGATTACGGGTGTTCCCGGCCCAAACTAAGAAAAAAAACAGGAGAAATAAAATGAAAAATAATAGAAAGTCTATATGGAAAATAACAGTATCTATTTTCACCGCATTAATGGTGTTGACTTTATTGTCCACAGCAGCCTCTGCATCACTTACTATATACAAAACTCCTCTTGGTGCAGGAACTCCCCCTGCAACACAACGTCTAACCGGTGGAGGTAATTCCATTGATTATACAGCAGTAGCCGCTTCAAGTACTGATCCACGAATAGTACAATTTAAGGATCTTTCAAGAGGTAAAGAGACCTATATCAGATGGGACTTTGGAGATGGAACTTCTCTCTCAGGAACAAAAATTACTCCACAACTAAAAAATCCGGTACATAAGTTTCCAAAGACTGGTTATTATATTAGTGGTCTGACTATCAGGTGTACTGGTTATAATGGATTGTTGTGGGTTCATAAGACACTTATAATTAAAGCATAAGACTGTTGTTATTAAATGATTTGAAAAAGTTAAAAGTTGACTTACCCCTTCAATTTTTTATAAATTATTCTTTATATTAATTAAATTCTTTTTTTGTTTAAAATCGCAATCATCTAACGCGAGATTAATTTAGCGATATGTTTCTTACTATTTGTTTGCATTTACCCCCCTAAAGTTATATAGCGGACTGAAAGTATTAATCAATCATTTTTTCAATTTCTTCCTGAGAGGATGAAACGCCCCGTAATGAATTAATCGATTTTTTTATTTTTGCCTTTTAAACGGCTCAACCGAATACTTTCACTTTCCTGCTGACCTGCATGAATTTTTCTGAAGCCAAAATTCTGGTCTTCCCCGACTATCTGGTTGATATTCCGGGGTCAGACTTCCCGGCGTGGCTAATGATTTCATTTTTATTTACTGTACGCGGGAGGGTTCAAGCGGAGCGCGGAGGATGGAAAGAAGGAATGTGAGATGCAATTTACGGTCATTCAGGAATAATAACAACTAATTCATTGGTCATCGGTTAAGATTTATTTTCCTTCTCTTTTTACTGTTTTTCCATCTACTCTTTTTATTCAAACCATTCTTCTCTGAACCTTTCTCTGTTTATATGTGGATCTAATGCTTGATTTTCATATACACTCATCAATCCCGAAACACAAGAGTCATACCATAATTCTTCTAAAATACCTACTCAACACTCAGCTAATTTTTACTTCTCCCAATACGTTTCTTCATTTACTTCTCCCAATACGTTTCTTCATGATATTTCAAGTTCCTCAGAAGTACAAACCTTACCTAACATAGGGAAGATCACATCTGTAGCAAAGTTCTGAGCCTCTTTGCTAATCGAAGCAACGCAGTCACTCAGGACAACACAATTATATCCCCTGTCAAAAGCTCCCCTAACCGTACCTTCAACACAGAGGTTCGTCACAGCACCTCCAAAGAGCAGGGTATCGCAGTGCAAGGCCATGAGTATCCGGTCGAGATCCGTATTGTGAAAACCGCTCATTGTATGGTGTTTGGCGACTATGAGGTCTTCCGGATGAGGCTTGAATTCATCTATGATCCTCCCCTGGAATTCTCCTTCTTCATGACTTATTTGAGTGAAGTCCATTTCCTTAATGGGTTTCCAGAAATCGATGTTCGGTAGGTTGTTATTCAGAGCCTGTGATATCTGAGGCCGCAGCTCCATTACAACGAAGATTACGGGTATCTTTGCTGCCCTGAATCTTTCTATGGCTTTGGCAGTTCTTTTCACCATATCCTTTTCCTGAGCAAATTTCCAGGCACCCCAACCTGCACCAAACCCGTTTTCATGAAGAACAAAGTTCTGTGCATCCACAATGATGAATGCAGTACTATTTCCATTAATCTTCGTCATTAATGCACCCCCTAAAATAAAATAATGTACAAATATTGTATACATAGTAACGTTGGTTTGTAAAAAAATATAATTTTTGAATCATTTTTACTAAACTTTATTACTAATTGAAATGAAGAAAAAGAAATCATTTTTCACGATGAATCTTATTTTATTTGAATGGATTAATAAATTAGTCCATATTTTATAGAATTCTAGCCTCAAAAAATAGCGTACACTTTTTCAACGTTGCATATATCCCCTTAATTTAGTGCGAGGGATGAGATTCTAACCCCTGAATTCCTTTGAATCAAATTTAATATCCGATTCTTTCAATCAAGTTGCAGCAATTCAGAGGCAAAACCCTCTGGGTATGGTATCCTACAAAGCACGCAGAGTCTCTACAATGGATTGAAATTAATTTCCGTATTAACTTTTATCCCGAAGAATGAATTAAATCTCCATATTTTAGTCCTGAGAGAAAAGCATTTCCGAAAACCCGGATAAAAACTATCAGCCTTCACAGACCTTCGGTATCAAAAAATAGAGTGAATTACATGCGTCATCGGTTGAGCGTTAGATAATTACTCATGGATTCGTTTTTTGTTGACAGTAATTCTTCATAAATGTGGAATCTCTTTAAAAAAGTGGAGTGAAAAATCACTCCAGAATTACCTCGTTAGCCGATTCCCATGCAGGCTGGTTTATGGCCAGGAACTCAAGGTCAACATCTCCGGTATTCTCGATGTATTGCTTTGCGTTTGCAGGTACGAGGACAAGTTTTCCTTTTTTCAGTTCAAATGGTACATCTTCTATGTAGAGCATGCCTTCACCCTCAAGAACATAATATGTTTCCGGGTTCTTCATAATGAGGGTAGCAAGGGGATCACCTGGTTTAACTAGAAAATGTGCAATGCTGTAATCCAGGTCCAGATCCATTTCAACTCTATTCGGATTGATCAGATTTCTAACGGTTGCGTCTCCAAAGTAGTTGATATCTTCAATGTCTTCAAAGTTTTTGTTATAGATGTAGTCATCTACGTAAAAGCCGGAATGAACAAGGTATGTCTGGTTACCGATAGAAGTTCTCTTGACGAATGTGCACTTCTTTGAAGGTTCTGTCTCACCTGGTTTTGGCCAGTCATAATTGACCCATCCCTCGCCTTCTTCGCTTAAAGCAGTGTCTATGAGCATCCTGCCTAACGGTTTGCCGTTGTAGTCTTTAAGATCGCTCACATTCTCGCCTTCGCCGCTTGTTTTTGGAGGGAAAACAATACGTATTCCTTCAGTTTTCCAGACTGTGATGTAGGAATCATTATGATACCACTGGCTGTCTTTTTCTCTGAAATCGGGAAATGCAAGCTCTCCTTTTTCCTCTATCAGGTCAATAGCTGCATTGACCTGGGACATTGTATACTCTTTCTGGGCTAACAGGTCGGTCTGATTTTCTTCAATTGTTTGTTCTTTCTGTTCAATAACACCTTTCTGTTCAATAACACCTGTTTTTTCTGACTGCACACAACCGGAAACTGCCAGCAAGAGAACAGTAATGAACAGAACACAAAGTACATTTTTAAAATGATTCATATTGTAACACCTGTCAAATATATTTAAAAAAATGGATGAAATTATCCACTCGAAACATCGAAGAGGCATGAATCAGCGAAAAGACAGAAATCAGCGAAGAGACAGAAATCAGGGTTTATTGGAAGCTCAAATTAGGACCCACAGCGAAATAATATCTGCAAATATTCATGTATTTTTATACTGTAGTCGATATTTTCACAAGCACGCCACTCAATTAACTTCCAAAATAATTGTACGTTATTCAGGTTATTTTGTAACGAGCCCTTAGTACAGTAAGGACTGAATTTTTGATTCATGTTTCAGTTCTTAGCTTCGTATCTAAGTGACGCCTGTATCCTGTTCTCCCTATCTCAACGAATTGCTATTATAATTATCGTGGCATATTAATTATTTAATACTATTAGTTAATACTATATCAAATTTATTAAGAATTTAAGAAAACTCAAGCTCTGTATAAATCCTACTTTATATTTCATTTTAACATAATTATTTTAAAAAGATTAACTCCCTGAGTACTATAAGACTGAGTACTATAAGAAACGCATTAGATTTATTAAAACTGCTGCTAAAAATTTTGAAGGGAAACCAACAAATAATAAAAAGTTTCATTCTTAAATAATATGATAAGTTTCCTGCTTTCTCTAGTCGCTCTTGTGCTAGGTTATTTTTCTTATGGTGTGTTTGTCGAAAATGTATTTGGAGCTGATCCCTCACGAAGGACACCTGCATACACCCAGGAAGATGGGGTTGATTTTGTCCCCCTCGGTTGGTCCCGCATATTCCTCATCCAGTTTCTCAACATCGCTGGCCTGGGCCCCATATATGGTGCTATTCTGGGAGCTTTATACGGTCCTGCTGCTTTCCTGTGGATCGTCCTGGGCAGTATTTTTGCAGGCGGAGTGCATGATTATTTTTCCGGGATGTTAAGTATCCGTCATGAGGGAAAAAGCGTTTCAGAAATTGTGGGGATCTATTTAGGCAGACAGGCGAGGATTGCCATGATTGCGTTCTCTGTCATCTTGCTCATACTTATAGGAACGGTGTTTATGTCCGGGCCGGCAGGACTTCTGACAAATCTGGGGTTTACAGGGCTGCTGGCCCACCCGAATTTCTGGCTGGCCCTTATCCTCCTGTATTATTTCGCAGCCACTGTCTTTCCAATCGACAAGATCATAAGCCGTATCTATCCCTTATTCGGAGCTGTCCTGTTGATTATGGCATTAAGCATCGGCTCCATGCTTCTCATCAAAGGATATGAGATCCCTGAAATAGCCTTCAGGAGTTTCCATCCTGACGGCCTTCCTTTGTGGCCTATGCTTTTCATAACCATCGCCTGTGGAGCTGTTAGCGGGTTCCACTCGACCCAGTCCCCAATAATGGCCCGATGCCTGACAAATGAAAAATATGGCAGGCGTATTTTTTACGGGGCCATGATAGCAGAGGGGGCTATCGCCCTTATCTGGGCTGCTGCTGCAATGTCTTTCTTTCCGGGAGGAGTAGTCGGCCTGAGTGAAATCACTACCACAGGAGGTGCTGCCCTGGTGGTAAAAAATGTGTCATTGGGTTTGCTGGGACCTGCAGGAGGAATTCTCGCTATCCTGGGAGTTATTGCCTGTCCCATCACATCCGGAGATACAGCCTTCAGGAGTGCACGTCTGACCATAGCTGATGCCATGAACCTGGACCAGAGACCTTTAAAGAACAGGTTAATAATAGCTTTTCCAATATTTGCCATGGGGTTCAGTCTGACCCTGATCGACTTCAGTAAAGTCTGGCGTTACTTCGCGTTCTCGAATCAGGTATTGGCTACCATAGTTCTCTGGACATCTGCGGTATATTTGTCAAATAACGACAAATTTCACTGGATCGCTACCATCCCGGCTACATTTATGACAGCAGTGGTAACAACATACATCTTACAAGCTCCTGAGGGGTTCGGCTTACCAGGCAGTATCTCATATCCGGCAGGAATGATCTGTGCAGCCGCTTTTTGTGTTCTATTTGCCACCTTTTTAAGGAAAAGATCTCTATCATTAGCTTTACTCAGTGAGTGAGCGCTGAATGAGGATATGATAACAGTATATTACTGTGATAGTTATACCGTCAGAAAGTCCATATATAGTATTTATATAGAGTATTTTCCCCACTTTTGCATAGAGATATCTGGAAAATTGCCTTCAAAGTCCTTAACCGATGACCAGTGAATGGGAATACAACCTTCAGGAAATAAAACTTAAAAAAATGTGAAACTTAGGTAAAATAAGGAGTACAGATAAGTATAAATGAGTGCAGATAAGTATAAATTAGCACTTAAGTATAGTTGAATACGTATGTCCCACACACGGAAAGACATCTGTTAAATTAGTAATTATTTCCCTGGTTCTCCACTTTTCATCGTTTAATTCAAAATAATTGTTAGATGTAAATAATTAGTGAAGCTCTTAAAATTATTGCTGGCGTTAAACATTTCAATGTGAGCCAATATGTTACCTATATTGAAATTTCAATGCCGGTAATTATATATCTTTTTTGAAGAATTATTACTTACTTCGTCAGCATAGCGAACAAAAAACCTTGTGCAGGAATTCTCATCAACTGATCATTGCATGGGAATTCTCCTTTCCTATTTTTATACTCTACGACCTGATAACACTTTTTTACGGATCACTGTCTAAAGGGGATTCCCTTTTATTTTCTTTTCAGGGATCGATTTTTGATTACCCTGGCCTTTTCTTCAGAAAAGTCCTTATTTTTTTAGATTTACCCGGAATTCTGAAGGTTCATTATTCGGATACGTTGAAAAGTCCTAAAATTGTCCTGTCCATCGAAATCTACAATTGCAGTCTCTGAAAATCTCTTGAAAACCTTCTGGATATCGCTGCTTCCGACACCGGATACAAATATTTATATTCTTTGTTAGATAATTTTACTTTAATGGATGACAGCAAAGAATACCAGCTTTATCTTGAAGCTCTTGACAACGAGAGATCTGCATGGGGGAGAAGGACGGCTTTAAAGAGGCTCAGTGAATGCAAAACTGAAGAGTCCCTCTACTACCTGAATGAGCTTATTGTTGACAGGTACTGCATTGTTCCAGACTGGCTTAAAAGAATTGCAAGAGAATATTACGTATGCCTATGCCTTGAGTTTCTCTAAAAACTTAATTTTTTATCGGCTGATTTCTTCAGGCCGTATCCTCTCTCGCCACGAATGCTGTAGCCGATCTGTCATGAAAATTTGAGTAACAACAGTGCTGTTAATGCGTGCTTAATTCTCTTTTTTTGTACTCGTACCGATTTTTCTATCTTATTTAGTATTTGCTCTTTTCATGTAATTTTTATTATTACGGGAGTGTGGAGGGTCACGAATATTCCGTCCTTCGCAGGTTGTCCGACAATTCATTTTTAGGGCAAAAACATGTAAAATATAAGGTATCTCAAGCCTTTAAATCGAAAAAGAAGGAATTCAGTTCTTACTGGCGGTAATTGCAGGACAGCCTGTTTATGGAGGGGGACCGCACGCAATTTTATTCAGCTTTTGTATATTAAATATTTATATTTATACCGGTCTATGGATAGTAACCCTTATATGTTCATATGTAGATTTTATTGATAGTGAAAATATGTTAAAAACTAAAGCTCCGGCTTACTGGGTATGTTCAGGCTTATTTTCGATCTTTGGGTTAAGGGGGCTAAGGAGTCACATCTACTCATCGCTATTTAACTCCAGAAATACTGGACTTTGAAATTTGAGGAGGTACTTATATGAAGAAGTTTCTGGCTTTGATAGTACTCGTTTCAGTAATCTTTGTATCTGGCTGCGAATCAACGACTTCTCCGGTTGATTCTGAAGATCTGGATGTGAGCACAGAACCCCTGGTTATCAAGGAGTTTAATGAGCAGGATGTTTCCGTGTCCGTATTCAACAACAACAGCGTCCAGGCGATTGATGCGGTGTCTGTAAGTTCATTTGATCCTTTTACGATTGTCGGGTCAAGCTCACAGGTGAATATTCCTGCAGGTAAGCGGGCTTCTGTCAGTTTCAGGGTTATGGCTCCTTCTTTTGGCGGGGTTGAAAATACCTCTATCTTGATCCTGTCGTATGCTTCGGGTATTGATGAAGAGGGAAAACCCGTAATCAGGACAAAGGCCGTGCCTGTTCAGACCGTTGTCCTTCCTGATGCGAAGCTGCAGTTCGTAGGCTTTGCCGAAAGCATCGACAAGCTGCGTGCAGCACCTCCTGTTTCGACCTGGGAAACTGAGAAAGGCGAAAACGTCACTGTGAAATTCTCTGCTAAAAATCATGGACAGACAACCATAACAGGCGGATCCATGTACGTGCTTGTTGATATTGAAAATAAGCTAATTGGAGGCAATGCGAGCATTAACATCACCGAGGCGATGGCAAAGGGTGGGACCTCCTATACCTGGGGGGTGAAGCTTCCAGTTTTGAACGACGCTCCCAACGGGGAGACCGATGTGTATGTAAATCTGATGCAGGGTGATTATCTTATTGATTCCCAGACCCTTGTGCTTAAAGTAAAACTATAATATGGGTTTGGTTTCCATGGGATTCAGGGTTTCGATTAAATCTAAAAAATCTCCCCTATTATTTTTTATTGGATTTTTTATCAGCATTTCCCTGGTTTTTACCTTCTCTTCAGGCTGTTTTGAGAAGCCAGGAGGCGTTTTCAGGGAGTATGAGGAGATCTTCATCCAGGATGTGGATGTGATGTCCACTCCGCAGGGTGAGGGTGCTCTTCTGACGGTCACCCCTTATATCCGGAATGACCAGAACACTGACAGTTCGATGCTTTCCGTTAAAGTCAAGATCATTGATCAGGAAACCCGGCTGATTGTGGCAGAAAAAGATCTCGACATGGGTTATATCAAAGCCCGGTCCCTGGCCTACAATAGTGTTTCTCTGGGGGTTGCGGACCCAGGGGATTATGAGGTTGAGGTCCAGCTTTTCAAGGAAGGCCAGCTTCTTGATTCAGGGGGCAGCTTTGTTACTATAAAAGCGGAAACCTTCGCGGACCAGCCGGCCGATATCCTGCTTACCGACATGAACCTTGTAATTACCCAGTTCACTGATAGGGACGCAAAGGTTGTGGTGGATATCTCTCCGGGGGTTTATAATCAGGGAGGAGATTCCAAAGCTCTGACCATGGTGGTCACTGCAAGGACCGATCCCTACACCGCATATACCGAAAGTGACGAACTCGGGATTGTCAAAGGTTCAAGCCGGCTTAGAGGGCATGTGCGCTTTGTGTTCCCTAGAAGGGACGAATATACATTTTCGGTTACTGTGGAAGAAAATGGCCGGGAAATAGTCACGTCCGAAGTTCCTGAACCAATAAAAATGGATAAGATCGAGCGGCAAGTTACCAAAAATTACCCGCTTGTGGAAGAAGACATGCCTGTTGAAGCCCCGGAAAAAGAAGATACTCCTGGGTTTGAGGGTTCGATAGTATTTGCAGCCCTCTTGCTGACAGCATGTGTTATGCACAGGAAAGGCCCGAAGAGTAAGAAAGATGGGAATGAGGGATTATATGGCTGGAGAAGAAGGTAATTCCTGCGTTGAGGAAAAGGATACGGATCATCAGGCTATGGAGGTCCGAAAGCCGGGGAAAGGGGATGCACAGGACAATAATGATGCATCGTTTAAAAAACTCGTAAATGCAGCAGTGCTGGTCGTCCTTGTGGCGCTGATTTTCATTGCCCTTTTCTCTTTTTTCTTCAATATGCAAGAAGCGATAATTGCCCTTTTCCATCCAAGGTACCAGGCACTTATGCAGGCAATCTTTAGTTTGGTAGTCCTGGTTATAGGAATTTATATAATCCGGCTCCTTCTTCCGAATAAACGTTGACCACAGCTTTTGGAGAAGGGAAATCCCTTTTCCAAAATCAACTCCTTTTTTTGACGAACTTTATACAGGCCCAATCTCTTATTACTAATGGAGTGCGGAGGATCACGAATACCCCGTCCCTCACAGGCTGTTTTGTAAGACCGCTCTCCTGCGTTGAGCGTGACAGATTCGGGTGAGCCAGCAATTTGTTATTTCAAAAAACAGGTTTTCTAAGAGGCATTAT
The DNA here is from genome assembly GCF_000979295.1 of Methanosarcina sp. 1.H.T.1A.1. NCBI lineage: Archaea > Methanobacteriati > Methanobacteriota > Methanomicrobia > Methanosarcinales > Methanosarcinaceae > Methanosarcina > Methanosarcina sp. 1.H.T.1A.1. The sequence continues at coordinate 12,209 of NZ_JJQY01000008.1, forward strand.
CTGGTTTTCAAAATCAAAAACTATAAATTTATTTAATACTTAGAAGGTTGTACATACCTGAAGCATATATTTAAATAATCCTGATTCTTTTCTAAAATATTAAGAATCGGTACGCTTAAAGCTATAGAGATCCCCTTTAATAATGCATTCTCATCTCTGGTTGCTTTAATGAATTAAAATCAATTCTTTCCGTTAGAAAATATAGTTACCGCTTAATTTTGTTACATTCAGGTTTCTTGATGTATTAAAGATCCTTAAAATGGATAACTTGAAAATAATAATTTGGAAATATAATTTGCTGGTGAATTATCTCAGGAGGGACTGTCTTTATGCGTAAGGATACTGAAAAGATTTTGGGAGGACCTGCAGCAATCTTGCTGCTTGTTGGATTAGCGTTAAGTGCTATTCTCTTCTATTTTATGTTCAAATTTGCTGATGAAGAGAATCTTACCATGGTTCTCTTAACTACGTTCTTGATATCTATTATTGCAATAGCTATTGCCAGGGGTCTTGTTTCTATATCTAAGTATAAATAAATAAATAAATAAATAAATAAATAAATAAATAAATAAATAAATAAACTCCAATGCGTACTTATTTTTATTCCTTTTTCTTTTCTCTTTCTTCTCTCTTTCTTTTTTGATTTAATGAGTGATTATTCAAATCATGCTCTATTTTTTCAGCTGGATCCTTCGGTCACAAATTCCACTAAACGAAGATTTCAAATGGGAACAGGTACACTAAACTGAAGATCTGGCAAAAGAAGGTTACGGAATGCAAAAACGGGCATATTTACTGATTGCTGCAGGTGCGGTCCTGTGGGGTACGATAGGGATTTTTGTCCGAGGCTTTTATGGTTTCGGATTTTCCCCGCTTCAGGTTGTAACCCTGAGGGTTCTCTCAGCGGCTGTAATCATGCTGATTTATCTTCTTTTTACCAGGCCGGAACTGCTGAAAATAAGGGTTCGGGATTCTCTTTATTTTGTGGGGACAGGCATCTTCAGCCTTGCTTTCTTTAACCTCTGCTATTTTACCACAATCAGGGAAACCTCGATTGCAATTGCCGTTACTCTGCTCTACACAGCTCCTGCATTTGTTGCAGTCCTTTCCAGAGTTTTTTTCAGGGAAAGCCTGGGAGTAAAAAAATTTGTTTCTCTGGGGCTGACTCTTGTGGGATGCGCTTTTGTAACCGGTTATCTTCCGGGGCTCGGGGATTCTTTTTCTATTTCCGGGTCAGGGCTTCTTACGGGGTTAGGGGCGGGTTTCGGATATGCCCTTTACAGCATTTTCGGAAAAGCTGCCCTCAAAAAGTACCATACAATGACAATTGCAGCTTATACCTTCATTTTTGCAAGCCTGGCCCTTCTGCCTTTTAACAATTTTGAAAATTTTACAGGAGCTTTTTTTACGGGCAATTTCTGGATCTACCTTGCAGGCCTGGGCTTTTTTCCTACAGTGCTAGCCTACCTGCTGTACACAAAAGGGCTTGAGGAAGTCGAATCCAGCAGGGCATCCATAGTAGCAACGGTAGAGCCGGTTGTGGGTACCCTTGTAGGTTTTTTCTTTTTCAGGGAAATGCTATCAGGCTGGCAGTTAGCAGGGGTTCTGCTTGTACTTGCGGCAGTTATACTGATACAGGACCGAAAATGAACCTTTTTTCTTTTATTTTTTCTTCCTGCAGTCTTTCTTCCTGAGGTCTCTTTTGCTTCCAATAAGGTTTTACGGAACTACTTAAAATAATATGAAGGTTAATATGTTAGCTCAGTTTAATATTATAGTCTAAGATCTTACCTGATCTGAGATCTTACCTGATATCTATTATCTCTGCTCTTAATTTCCATCTTTTTCAGACTTTCTGTCGGTTTACGGGGTTTAGAAACCAGCAGAGTGTCTGATTCGGGCGAAATAAATTACAATTACAAATTCACAATAATATTGAGAATGAAAAGGATGGTGTTTAATTAATGCAATTGCAACTGGAACATTTTGACATAAAAATAGGGCAGCACAAAGCATTATTTAATATTGCCGATGCGAAGGAGCTGGGAATTAATCCCGGAGATAGGGTCCGCATCCGTGGGCATAAAAGCCTTTCTGCTATTGTGGACACAACCGAGGACATGGTTCCTCCGGGCACGCTTGGAGTTTTTTCTGAAGTTTATGCGCACTTCCAGGACTGGGATAAGCCAGTAGAAGTTGTCCCGGCATTCCGCTCCAAATCTGCAAGCGTTATCAAGAAGATGATGGACAAAAAACCTGTTGTTCAGGACGAGATTAAATTGCTTGTAAATGATATCGTGGAGGAAAACCTCAGTGATATCGAACTTTCGGCTTTTATAACATCTTCTTATATTCATGGGATGACTGATGATGAAGTCGAATGGATGACAAGGGCTATGATCGACAGCGGAGACCGGATCGAATTTGATACTCATCCTATCATGGACAAGCACTCGATAGGAGGAGTGCCCGGAAACAAAATATCTCTCCTCGTTGTCCCTATCGTCGCTGCAAACGGGCTGCTTATCCCAAAGACAAGTTCCAGAGCAATCACAGGTGCAGGAGGCACTGCAGACCTCATGGAAGTGCTCTGTCCTGTTGAGTTCAGCTCTCAGGAAGTCAAGGAGATAACCGAGAAAGTGGGAGGGGCTCTTGTCTGGGGTGGAGCCACCAATATCGCACCTGCGGATGACAAGCTCATCAGAGTTGAGTACCCTCTATCCATTGATCCGTACTGCCAGATGCTTGCCTCAATCATGGCAAAAAAGGGAGCTATAGGAGCCGATAATGTGGTAATGGACATCCCCGTCGGGCCAAGCACAAAGGTCCCCACTGTCCAGGAAGGGCAGAAACTGGCAAGAGACCTGATCAACCTGGGGCACAGGCTCGGAATGAACGTCGAGTGTGCTATCACCTACGGTTCGTCTCCCATAGGAAGAAGGGTGGGTCCGGCGCTGGAGGTCAGGGAAGCCCTGAAAGTGCTGGAAAGCATGGAAGGTCCAAACAGCCTTATTGAAAAGAGCGCTGCCCTTGCTGGTATTCTTCTTGAGATGGGAGGGGCGGCTCCAAGGGACCGCGGAAAAGAAATTGCACTGGAAACGCTCAGGAGCGGAAAAGCTCTTGAAAAAATGAGACAGATCATTGAAGCCCAGGGCGGAGATCCGAATATTAAATCCGATGATATACAGGTAGGCCAGTACACTGCTGATATCTTTGCTTCTACAGATGGATATGTTATCGAGTTTGACAATAAATGGATAATTGAGATTGCCAGGCTTGCAGGAGCTCCGAGTGACAAAGGAGCCGGGGTTGCGATCCACAAGAAAATGGGAGAACAGGTCAAAAAAGGAGACTCTATTCTCACAATCTATGCTGAAAAAGAATTCAAGCTCGATATCGCATTGACAACGGCCCAGAGAACAAACCCGATAATAGTCGAAGGCATGCTTCTGAAGAGAATCCCTGGAATTTATGGGTTCCAGTAATACCCATATTTTTTCCTTTTTTCCCTGTTTCAGTGAAACTTCAGTGAAACCCTTTAATACCTTGTCAGGGTTTTAGCCGAGCATGAAGAGGATTGTATTGCTGCGCCTGGGGCATCGCCCTGAGAGGGATAAGAGAATTACCACCCATGTTGGCTTAACTGCCAGGATGCTGGGAGCTGAAGGCATGCTTCTTGCTTCTGATGACCCGGGGATTGTGCAGAGCCTCGAAGATGTGGTCAATCGCTGGGGTGGGCATTTCTATATTAAAAATAATGTTAACTTCAAGCAGGAAATCAGGAACTGGAAAGAAGAAGGCGGAAAAGTCTGTCACCTTTCCATGTACGGGGTTAACCTGCCAGATGTTACTGGCGAACTCAAAAAGTGCGAAAAGCTCATGATCGTTGTCGGCGCAGAAAAGGTCCCTCCTGAAATTTACCAGCTCGCTGACTGGAACGTAGCTGTGGGCGGCCAGCCCCATTCCGAAGTTGCGGCAGTTGCAATCACAATGGACAGGATCGCAGAGGGCGAGCCGCTTGAGAAAGAGTTTCCAGGTGCCGAACTGACAATTATCCCTGCTGAAAGGGGTAAACACGTAATCGAAAACGTCAGGGAATAAGCCAGACTATAAATTATCCGGGCTATAAATTATCCCGGCTATTAATTTCCATTTTTATATTTTTTTGAATACAGACAGATCCCTGAGATTTAAAGTCTTTAATTAGGCACGATCTCATCTATTATTACGAATCTGTAGATAAGTGTTAAATATAAGTTTTACATAAGAGGGGTGTCCATAGGCAGACCATTCCTCATGCTAACGGCAATATCCGGATTTTCCGTTTTCTTTCCCATAAGAAGGGGCTGATAGGTGTGATTTTTTAACGGCTCCGGAAAATTGAGGTAAGGTCCGGTTACAGGGGTGCAGGCAGACAAATTTTTCTGGTCAGACACTTTATTTGTCGGGCATCCCTCCCGGTTTTCTTTACTCTTTTTCTGAATAAACTTCCCTGGATTGAGCTTTAAATGGGAAAGTATAAACTTAAATCTGCTTTCAGCAAATGCCTGACTGATCTAAATTGAAAACCGGATCTTAAAAAAGAATAAATTCAAATAATAGCGAGAAATAAAGGTTAATGAACCATATGGACTTAACAGCGCAGGAAATTAATTTATTAGCTGTATCTGCGTTTCTCTTTACAGTCCTGGCTCTTTTTTTGCACTTTTATAATATCAGGCTGCTCTCGCACTCCCTCAAGCTCTGCAACTGGATCTGCGGGCTGGCTATCAGTTCTGACAGCCCCTGGGTCAAAATGTTTGTGCTCCATCTTGTATTTTTTATCCGGCTTCTTATGTACCTTTCAATTGTTTCCCTGGAACAGGTGGATAAGCTGACGACACGAAGCTTTTTCAGGCATTATATCTCCGGCAGCAGGGTTATCCTTCTGGAGTATATTTCTGCTTTCATGCACTCCTCTAAAGAGGTTGAAAAATGTATTTGCAGCCTGAGCTCTCAGCAAGTAAACAGAAAAGAGCAGCAGGTTAGGAAATAGCCTCTCAATGTTTTATATTATTTTGAAATCTTTTTCATGGCATTACAGAATAAGCCTTATCTCTTCCTGCTTATGTGGTGAAGTAGATGGCAATATTCTAATCTTTATGAAATTTTTACGTAAAATTGTCCAATAATAGTAAAAACTCTCCGGGAAGTTCCTGGTCAGACTGAGGAAATTCAAGACGCATCTCATAATTTTGCCTTTTTTTAAAAATACTCGCGTTGTATATTTTATATAGCAGAAGATTATATTTTGTCCTGATTACTTATGGACTGCAGGCCTTTCACCTATGGGAATTTCAGTCAGTGAATTCCTTGATTTTTGCAGGCAGGAAGCGTGTGGCAATGAACATAACATTAATTGGCATGGCAGGAGCGGGGAAAAGTACTATCGGAAGGGCACTTGCAAAGCACCTGGATTATACTTTTATTGATGTCGATGGCCTGATTACGCAGAGGACTGGATTGCCTCTTCAAGCCCTGATTGACAAACAGGGCGATTACGCTCTTATCAGGTTTGAAGAAGAAGCTATTCTGGGGCTTGGGCAGGTGGATAACTGTATTATCTCTCCTGGCGGAAGCGTGGTTTATTCCGAAAAAGCCATGGGACACTTAACAGATATCTCAAAGATAGTCTTTCTGGACGCCCCTTTCAGAAGCATCGTAAAAAGGATCCCTAACGCAAGAAAGAGGGGCATAGTAGGGCTCAGGGACAGAAGCCTTAAAGAACTTTTTGAAGAAAGGCTGGTTTTGTATTCTAAGTATGCTGATTTTTCAATAAAACTTAAAGGAAGGGAAAATATTAAGGGGATTATGGGGAAGATAATCCAGCTCTGTTTTGAGACGGAGGCCTGATCCAAGGATCAGCTTTTCATAGATGATGAGTTAATTCGACATCGATATTGTTTTATTTCCAACCCCTGTTTCCTTTACATATCCTCTCAAGATTTTTAGTTATAGCGGGATCAGAGCATCTACTTCAGTATCAGAGGGTTTACTTCGGGACTGGAGCAGTTTACTTAGGGGCTGAGCAGTTTACTTTATTATCTATCAGGTCTTCAATCTGAACAAAATTTCCTTGTTTACATCTTTTATGTATTAACCTGTAGAATAAAGCAGGATCAACAGGAGACATTTCATGACATCAAGTCGTTTCATTATCACGGTTATTGGCAGTGACAGGGTAGGTATTGTTGCCAGAGTCACCACGGTGATGGCCAGTTACAATGTAAATATTGTCGATATCAGCCAGACTATCATGCAGGGCATCTTTACCATGATCATGCTTGCAGAAGCCCCGAAGGAAAACTTTGACCTTGCGGCTTTCCAGCAGGCTATGGGTGTCGAAGGAAAGAGCCTTGGAGTTGAGATCAAGGTGCAGCATGAAGATGCTTTCCGTTTCATGCACAGGATCTGATCTGTGAGGACGCAGGAGAATTTTTCATGCTTATAAACCCGAAAGAAATTCTGGAAACAATTCAGATGGTCAGGATGGAACACCTGGACATAAGGACCGTCACTATGGGAATCAGCCTCCGGGACTGCAGCCACCCTGATATTGAGGTTTTCAACGAGAACATCTATGAAAAAATAACTTCCCGGGCAAAGGAGCTTGTCCGGACAACGAATGAAATCCAGAGCCTTTACGGAATTCCTATTATCAACAGGCGGATTTCCGTAACTCCCATAGCGATAGTAGCTGAAAGCTGCAAATCTCCTGACTTCGTTTCCGTTGCAAAGACAATGGATGAAGCTGCAAAGGCCGCAGGTGTGGACTTTATAGGAGGATTCAGCGCCCTTGTGCATAAAGGGGAAACCCGGGGAGACCTCAAACTGATAAATTCCATTCCTGAAGCTCTTGCCTCTACTGAAAAGGTCTGCTCGTCCGTAAACGTTGCAACCACAAAAGCAGGCATTAACATGGATGCAGTCGGCTTGATGGGAAATATAATCAAAAAGACTGCGGAATTAACTGCTGACAGAGACGGGATAGGCTGTGCCAAACTGGTGGTTTTTGCAAATGCCCCTGAAGACAACCCCTTTATGGCAGGAGCTTTTCACGGAATAGGTGAACCAGAATGTGTTATCAATGTGGGTGTAAGTGGGCCGGGCGTGGTTAACGCAGCCGTTCGCGAACTTGAAAACCCTAACCTTACTGAAATTTCCGAGACGATCAAAAAGACAGCCTTCAAAATCACACGCATGGGGGAAATGGTAGGAAGGGAAGTTTCTAGAAAGCTTGGTGTGGAATTCGGGATTCTCGACCTCTCGCTTGCTCCAACTCCGGAAATCGGGGATAGTGTTGCCGCGATTCTGGAAGCCATGGGGCTTGAGCGCTGTGGGGTCCACGGAACGACTGCTGCCCTCGCACTTCTTAACGATGCCGTAAAAAAAGGCGGAGCAATGGCTTCTTCTTCAGTAGGAGGCCTCAGCGGGGCATTCATTCCGGTCAGTGAGGACGCAGGAATGATCGAAGCGGTTAAAGTCGGGGCGCTGACTCTCGAAAAACTCGAAGCCATGACCAGCGTCTGTTCCGTTGGTCTTGACATGATAGCAGTCCCTGGCGATACCCCTGCTACTACCCTTTCCGCAATCATTGCTGATGAGATGGCAATTGGGGTAATAAACAAAAAGACAACTGCAGTCAGGGTTATTCCCGCACCCGGAAAAAGAGTGGGAGATTCCGTGGAATTCGGTGGGCTGCTCGGAAGTGCACCTATTATGGCAGTAAGCAATTTCAGTTCGGAGACTTTCGTAAAGCGGGGAGGAAGAATTCCGGCTCCTATCCAGTCACTGACAAATTAAGGCTGTTTCCGGAAACTTTTTCCGGAATTATTTTTTGGGATTATTTTTTGGGATTATTTTTACTTTCATTGTTTTTTACTTTCATTGTTTTTTACTTTCATTGTTTTTTACTTTCATTGTTTTTTACTTTCATTGTTTTTTCCGCTTTTTTACTTCGTATTCATCCACAGTGCTCTCATCATTTCCCTGATTTCTTCTATTTTCCTTATACTGGCTTCGTCGTTAATTATATCAAATTCGTTAAAAGATTCAAGGGCAACCTTTGCCGCAATTGAGGCATCATTCAGGTATCTGTTCCCAGCACTGCTCATAATTGTCTGGAGTGCGGATGCAGCCTGGAAAACGGCATTTTCCATATCTTCTTCTTCAGCGCTTTTTCCTATCTCCTCAATAGAAGTTGCGATACTTCCTGCCGCACTTTGAAGGTTTTCTTCCATGGCTGCTGCAGCCATCTCTTCTAACATAAGTTCTGCTCCTATTGCAGCTTCTTCAAGGGTTTTCTGAGCAGCCAGTTTTCCGGTTTCTCCAAGGCAGGTGATACATATAGCGGCATTTTCTGAATAATCAGGGAATTTCATCCTGGCAACCGCTTTTCCAATTTCCCCAAGGCCGATTGTAACAGCAATGGTTTCTCTTTCCCTGTTGAGGAGAGCCGCCGTGTTCCCGCTTTCCCCCAGCACCGATGCTGCAAGTTTGGCTACCATCTCAAGTTGCTGTTCGGCAGCGATTTTCCCTATAGCCCCAAAAGAGAGCAGGACCCTGACAGTTGTGCCTTCCATATTCTGCTTCATTGAGATCTGGAGCATCTTCTCCAGGGATCTTATAGCATTGACTGCTGCGTTTTCCATACCCTGAAGGGCAGCAGCCTTTCCTATTTCTTTTATGGAAGATACCGTCTTCTCAGCTTCCAGTTCCTTTCTTTCGCTAAGGTAACCTTTACCTATCTCTGTCAGGGAGGTAAGAGCCTGGCTGACTCCTTCATCAAACTCCTCATCGATGGAATCCAGCCCTTTATGCATTGCTTGATCATTTTCTCTTGAAAGCACAGCTTTGAAGCTCCTTTTCATCAGTTATGCCTTTATTAGTATAATACTCCTGTTTCTCTTTTTATGAGTACTTCTAAGACGTCCGTTACTGCTTTAATATGTTATTTTTTTGATCTTTCTATTTTATTTGTTTTTAATCTATAGCTCCGCCAGAAAAATGGTATATATAGTAAAGTGTCAGAAAAACGAGAATTGCAAGAAGAGTTTTTAAGTCTATTCTTTTTAAAAAATCCCTTATTTTATCAATCCCCCCTATCCTCTGTTTTTTCCCCTAATTTACATTATATTTATGTTTTCCCTGGTTCAAATATTTTCAGGTAATAAGATGAATTTTCAAGTATATGATGCAATCCTCTACAGCATTTATAGAACAAAGCGTAAAATCCCTGAATCTTTTAACTCAGAGGTAACAGAAAATTAAGAGTAAGAATAAAACATGCCAAAAAACGAGTAAGGGTGCGATTAAAATCGAATTAAATATGAATTAAATATGAATTAAATAAAATATAAATTAAATCGAATTAAATCTACATTAAATATTGCCTGGAAAATACTCTGTCTCCAGTCTTGTTTTCACAGAACTTAGAATATCAGGCAGAACGATGTAATTTTAATAATAAATTAAAATATTTCTTAAGTCCAGATACGGCACTTATACATAATACAATCATATCCATTAGATCTCATAATGCAATTTCAGAGAGTCTCTTGCATTGCATTGCTTTTATTTTTTCTTTTCAGGCTATGGCTCCGTTGGAATAATGGTATATATAGTAAAGGACGGCAAAGACTAATAATGCAAGAATTGCTTTAAAATCCATAGCTTTACACTCCTTTTTCTACAATTTTTTCTCAGACTATGGCGCCGGATGAATAGTGGTAGATGTAGTAAAGAGTGCAGAATGCAAGTATTGCAAGAATTGCTTTAAAATCCATAACTGTTATCCTCCTTTTAAAAACTATCAAGAAAAATCCTTTTTGTATGTAAAAATAGTACTGAAATGCAGGTATATAAAAATGCCGTTTTTTACCGCTTTTGAAGCCCATTTCTGTTTTTTCAGTCGAGTTAGGTTTTTGTTTTTTATCCGGCTGTCTATTTTGGTTTTTAAGGCTTCAGAACCTTGAAATAGTCAATCTAAAGGTTGTTTAGAATTAATAAACAGGGGAAGATCCTTTATTCTTTTGCAGAAGTAACCTTATATATTTTCCAGATAAATTATAATTGGGGGATCAAAATCGGGAGGTGTTTTTCAAATATGCTTTCGACTTCTGTTTTTCTCCCGGAGTCCGATAAAAGGATGCATTTTTTATCCGGGCTTATGTCAACTACGGGAAGGATAAGTTTCTCATTTACTTTACGGTTTTACTGATGACTCTAATACAGCCAGAAGGAATATCGGCAGAAGACATACAGGCAGAAGGCGATTAATCTGAACACCGAAAATGAAAAAGCAGCTCTGCAGTCCAGGTGCTCTCCGGTAAAAAAAGTATCTTTCAGGTGCGAGCTCATAAGCTTTGGAGAGGTTTTTCGCCTTTCCAGGCTTCTTGCCCGGAAAATCAAAGCTTCAGGTTATCAGCCCGACCTGATCGTTGCCATAGGGAGGGGAGGCTATGTGCCTGGAAGGCTGGTTTGCGATTTTTTGCTTTTCAATGACCTGACTTCTATGAAGGTCGAGCACTACATGAGGGGTGCGGATATGCAGGCAGAAGCGAGGATAAAGTTTCCCATCTCTGTGGACATCAGCGGGAAAAAAGTGCTCATCGTTGACGACGTCACCGATACCGGAGAGACCCTGAACCTTTCGGTTGACTACGTGCAGAGCCTGAGACCTGCTGAAATCAGAACTGCAGTCCTCCAGCACAAGACCTGTTCTTCCTTCACCCCGGATTTCTATGGCCAGAAGGTTCTCAGGTGGCGCTGGATAATCTACCCCTGGGCCCGCTATGAGGATCTGGCAGGGTTTGCGGAAAAGATTCTCGGGGACAGGACTCTTGATATCTCCCGGCTCACTGCTGAGTTTAAAGACAGGTACGAGATTGAGATTGGGGAAAAAGAGCTTCTTGAAATTCTGTCCGACCTGGCTGAGAGAAAAGAGGTTGAGAGGGTTGAAACGGATAATCTGGTCGGATGGCGGATCCGGAGGAAGTATATGTAATTAATTTCGTCTAACTGTAATTAATTTCATCCGATTTTCTGGTTTAGTGACACTGATTTTGCAGCCTTTTTGCAGCCTTTTTGCAGCCTGATCAGAGTAATTAAAAATAAAAAAGGAAGGAAAATACGGCGACAAAGAAATGTCTAAATTTCTTATGCACCCTCACATTACTGTTTTTGTGATCAGTTCCATTTTCCCCTGCGGGAAAACCCTGGAAACCCTGACCTTCCAGTTGTTATTATCTGAATTTTCGTTTTCAGCCTGGATCAGATTAAAGCACTGCGTGGTTTTGCCTCTGGTCTTGGAGGAACAGAAGGTACCTGCGTTTACAACGAGCATGTTGTTCAGGTTCCAGACATGAGGAATGTGGCAGTGCCCGCAAAGTACAAGGTTTACTTTGCAGCGGTTCAGGAGATCAAGGACATCGCCTGCATCGACAAGGACGCTGTTTTCTCTGCCCGAAAGAGGGATCGGGACAAGGTGGTGGTGCAGGGCAAAGATCTTGAAATTCTGCCCGGAAAAGGCTTCTTTGATCCAGCCGTAGTTTTCTCTACCCAGGTGTCCTTCGTCAATGTCCGGCTGGGAGGAGTCAACCCCTACAACGGTTACGCCCCCGAGATTCCGGTTTGAGAACCTATTTTCAAAAAGGTCCTCAAAGTGAATATATCCTGCATTTTTGGAGTCGTGGTTTCCAGGAACAAGGACCTTGTCTTTACACGCGATCCTGTCAATAAACTTTTTTACTCCATCGTATTCGGCTGAAAACCCATTTTCTGTCAGGTCGCCGGTAATTACCACAATGTCCGGGTCCAGTTGATTTATGCTCTGCAGCATGGATTCTGCAATTTCCGGGACAAAATACGCTTCTGAAAAATGAAGATCTGATAGATGTACAATCTGTATAATTTTTTACTCCTTCTTTTCTCTGAAATTTTATAATATTATAATACTAGTTGTATTCAGAACCCTGGAGTTCAGTAACATTATATATAGGTATCTATGAAAAATACATATTTTTGTAAATCTAATTATAATTCGTTATAATTAAGAGGCTTTATAATTCGACCCCATTTAAACTGTATTAATATTTAGTTAATTTTCATTCATGTACAATATGCACAAAAATAAATATATAAATACAGTAATCTCTTCAGTTATTTCAGCCTCTTTTTCGATGCAATCCGGGCGCGCGCCAGATTCGGGCTCTCAACAGAGGTTTTTATTTCAGTTGAATACCCCGCTAGCTTGCTGTGGGGTGCGCCAGCACAACGTTGATTTTTTTAAAAAAGATCCCTGTTTTTGGGTTTTGAACTTATAATGAAATTGAATTCCGTTTTTCAAGTTTTGGAGTTTATAAAAAAATATTCTACAAAATATTTACTACAAATATTTACTACAAATATTTACTACAAATATTTACTACAAATATTTACTACAAAAGATGCGTGTTCAATCGATCTTCCAGCGTACCTTTCCAACAGTTCAGAATCTCATTTCCAGAGTGCCGATATGTGATGATTTATTAACCGCCACTCCATATCAGCCTTTGATTCTTGCTGAGCTCGTTTAAGGAACTCTCTTCTCTATTCAGACCTCTGCAATTACCTCTCCTGCCATCCAGGGGTGTATTTTGCAGATATACTCATATGTTCCTTCCTCTTCAAATGTGTAAGTAAATGTCTCTCCCTTTTGAAGGTACTCGGATTTAATACCCGAACCTACCACATCATGGAGAACAGTATCGTTGTTAGTCCACCTGACAGTCTGTCCAACTTTCACAGTAAGGTTCTGGGGTATGTATTTGTAGCCCCGGATCTCTACATCAACAATATTAGAATTAATTTCTGTAACAGTTTCTTCGTTTCCTGCTGCTCCTTCGTTATCCACCCTGTCTACAGGTGTGGAAGGTGCAGGCTCTTCCGAAACTCCGTTGTCAGCACAACCCGCAACAAAAAGCACACCTAAAATCATCATAAATATTATTATTTCCTTTCTCACGCTCTTTTCCCTTCTAAATCTCAGTTTTTACACTTCTATTTCGCTTCTACTCTTTTACTCTTTATTTCTTTATCCAATCGTTAGTCCTCTTGAGCGAAGCGAAAAGGACCGCGTACTGTTGCGATTACATCGCAACTCCCAGGAAATCTCCGATTTCCTGCGATCCCGATGCGCAATTCGGGCGGTGCAACAAATACATTAATAATGAGTTATGACTATTCACCTACGTTTCAGCTTCATTCTTATATTTACGTTTAATTTATTCCCTAATCAAGGTGAATTTATGTCTTTAGCAAATCTCAGAACACATTATACAGCCGATGTCAAGCCCGAAAATGTTGATAACGGTCAGAAAATAACCCTCGCAGGCTGGGTCCATGAGGTCAGAGACCTCGGAGGGATCTGTTTCGTTGTTCTCAGGGACAGGGAAGGAAAGGCTCAGGTCACACTCGTAAAGAAAAAAATTGACAAAGAACTCTTCGATGCAGCAAGAAGGCTCGTTCGCGAGTCCGTAATTTCCGTAACCGGCTCTGTCAAGTTTGAAGAAAAAGCTCCGAACGGTTATGAAATGCTCCCTGACGAGATCAATGTCCTGAACGGTGCAGCTTCCCCTCTTCCTATGGACACAACCGGAAAGGTAGAAGCCGAACTTGACACGAGGCTTGACTCCCGCTTTATAGACCTTAGAAGAGCCGAGACAACTGCGGTTTTTAAGATCAGGCATGAGTCTCTCCAGGCAATCAGGGAATATTTCGTAAAGAATAACTTTATTGAAACAGCAACCCCCAAGGTCGTTGCCACCGCAACCGAAGGTGGAACTGCCCTTTTCCCGATCACCTATTTTGATAGGGAAGCCTTCCTCAACCAGAGCCCCCAGCTCTTCAAGCAGATCCTCATGAGTGGCGGATTTGACAGGGTCTTTGAAATCGGCCCCATCTTCAGGGCAGAAGAGCATGATACGCGCAGGCACTTAAACGAAGCCACTTCCATAGATGTCGAAGTCAGCTTTGCCGACCACTTCGATGTAATGGAAATTCTGGAAAACCTGGTTGCTTACGTCTATGCCCGTGTAATTGAGAACTGCAAAGTCTCCCTTGAAGCACTCGGGGTTGAGCTTAAGGTCCCGAAGACTCCTTTCCTGAAGCTTACATATGACGAGGTAATCGAGATCATAAACAGCCGTTCTGAAGAGAAAATGCACTGGGGAGATGACCTTGGAACTCTCGGGGAACACACAGTCGGAGATTATGTCTACGAAACTACAGGCGAATCCCACTACTTCATTATCGACTGGCCCACGGAGATCAAACCTTTCTATGCCATGCCTTATGAGGACAGGCCTGAATTCAGCAAGTCCTTTGACATGATGCACCGTACAATGGAGCTTTCCTCAGGAGCTCAGCGGATTCATATTCCTGACCTGCTCAAGAGCCGGATCGAATCACAGGGCTTAAACCCTGACGGTTTTGAGTTTTACCTTAAAGCTTTCGAATACGGAATGCCTCCGCATGCCGGATGGGGAATGGGCTGTGAACGTTTTGTCATGACCATGCTTGGAACTGGCAATATCAGGGATACAGTACTCTTCCCGAGGGACAGGAGAAGACTTTCTCCCTGAAACCCTCCAATTTTTTCTTTTAAGCTTGAAAGGACTTCCTGTTTTTGAAAAATAGTTGTTAACTTTTTTAAATCTTAAAGGCGGAACATAAAATGACGGAAAGAAATACTTCTACTGATTCTCCCGAAAAACGGGCAGCTGGGATTGCTGCAGCCAGGCTTGTCAGCCCCGGAATGGTTGTTGGACTGGGTACAGGTTCAACAGTTGCATACACCATAAAGGAACTTGGACGCCTTGTGCGGGAGGAAGGGCTCGATATTCTGGGGGTTGTCACCTCTTACCAATCCGAGATGCTCGCGATAGATGCCGGAATCAGGCTGACCACCCTTTCCCAGCACCCTGAACTGGACCTTGCCATTGACGGAGCTGACCAGATCGACTCCGAACTCCGTGCCATTAAAGGAGGAGGGGCAGCTCATACAAGGGAAAAGATCGTTTCTGTTTCTGCAAAACGGTTTGTGGTTGTAGCTGATGAGTCGAAAACGAGCACGCAGCTTGATAAAACCGTGCCTGTGGAAGTCCTGCCTTTTGCAAAAGAACTTGCCGTAAAGAAAATCCTGGAACTGGGTGGAAAACCACAACTCAGGTCTGCTGTAAAAAAAGACGGGCCCGTAATAACGGATAACGGGAACTTTGTCCTTGATGCAGAATTTGGTGTTATAAAAGACCCGGAAGCTCTTGCTCTTCAACTATCTGCAATTCCAGGAGTGGTTGAACACGGGATTTTTTGCAATGTGGATGAGCTTTACATAGGAAATAAAGACGGGTCTGTGAAGATTATAACACAGCAAAAATAAGCCGGATAACTCGGTAGAAATAAGCCGGATAACTCGGTAGAAATAAACAGAATCACAAATAAATTCCCTGGAAAAGAGCATAAAAACCGATATTTCACATAAAAGAATGAATATATTAAAATATTCTTTTAAGTGATAGAAGTTAAAGGCAGAAGTGCTTCCTGCAAACATTTTCCTTCAAGTCCCTGTTGCAAGCAGGACAGGGTACTGCCTTTTTCATCACAGCATAACAGGAAGCGGAAACAGCGTTTATTTTGAAAAATCACAGGTCTTACCGGAATATTTTTATAGAAGTATTATCAGTAATTTCCTGATAAAATTACTATCTGCAAGTCAAACAAATTGCGCAAAACAGGGTTCTCGGGTTCGATACCTGAGATAAAGCAACCGCAAGCCAGAAAACAACTTCAAATTATCAATTATTTATCCTTCAATTCATACTATGTATTTTCAGGAGGTTTTGTTCATATGGACAAAGGTGGCCAGCAAATCTTCATAATAGATCCGAGAAAAGAACAAACAAAGGGAAAAGATGTACTCAGCATGAATATTGCAGCTGCAAAAGCAGTAGCAACCATAGTTAAGAGTACGCTTGGACCCCGAGGCATGGATAAGATGCTTGTGAACCCTCTGGGGGATATCACCATCACAAATGACGGTGCTACTATCTTACACGATATGTCCATTGAGCATCCGACAGCTAAGATGCTTGTGGAAGTTGCTCAGTCACTGGAAAGTTCTGCAGGTGACGGGACCACAAGCGCTGTTGTGTTCACAGGTGCCCTGCTGGAAAAAGCAGAAGGCATTATTGAAAGGGGAATCCACCCGTCAGTTGTTGTCAAAGGATACAAACTTGCAGCAGAGAAAGCTGTTGAGATTTTAGAGAACCTGGCAGTTACTGCAGGCGAGGAAGACAGAGAGTTGCTTATAAAAACTGCCAGAACCTCCATCACTGGCAAAGCTTCCGAAAAATACAACCGCTTGATTGCAGAACTCTGCGTGGATGCAGTTCTTGCCATTCATGAGGACGGAAAAGCTGACCTTAAAAACATTATACTTTCAAAAGATATCGGTGGGCTTGTTGAGAAGACTGAATTTGTGGAGGGAGTTGTGATCGACAAGGTTGCACTCGATAAAAACTTCTCGCTCAGGATTGTAAATCCCAATATCGCGCTCATTGATGCTCCTATGGAGACCGAAAAGACCGCAAACAAGGCAAAGCTTCAGATCAGCAACGTAAGTGATATTGAGAATTTCGTAAAGCAAGAGGATGCAGCCCTTTTAGAGATGGCGGATTACATAATCCGGGCAGGCGCAAATGCTGTCTTCTGCTCCAAGGGCATGGATGACAAGGTCGCAGCCTACCTCCAGAGCAGGGGAATCTACGCAACTCGCAGGGTGAAAAACGACGATATGCAGCACCTCGCTGACGCTACGGGAGGCAGACCTGTAAGGAACATCAAAGAACTTACAGAAAAAGAACTCGGGCACGCAGGGCTCCTTGAGCAGGACAGAGACGGCGATCAGGGTAAAACCTACCTCAGGGACTGCAAGGGTGCAAAATCAGTCTCAATCGTTCTTCGCGGCGGGACCGAGCATGTGGTGGACAACCTGGAACGTGCAATTGATGATGCCCTTAAAGTTGTGAAATGTGTGGTTGAAGACGGCAAGGTCGTTGCCGGAGGTGGAGCTTCGGAAATGGAAGTTGCACTCTTACTCCGTTCTTATGCTTCCAGCATAGGTGGACGTGAACAGACGGCAATCACAGCTTTTGCTGAAGCTCTTGAAGAGATTCCAAGGACAATTGCAAGAAACGCAGGCCTGGATACCATCGACACCATCCTGAACCTCCGCGCAAAGCATGCAGAAAACAAAAACGCCGGTTTAAACATCCTGACCGGTGCTGCTGAAGATATGCTTGAAAAAGGTGTTGTTGACCCTCTCAGGGTAAAGGTTAACTCCATCAAAGCAGGCTCCGAAACTGCTGCAATGGTACTTCGTGTGGACAGTATGCTCCGCGCCCAGAGTTCCTCAATGCAGGACGTCAGACCCGAGCATATGGCAAGTACCTACGACGGCATGTCAGCACCTGCACTTAATATGCGCAGGTAAAACCTGACCCTTTCAGTTTAACAATTGAAAAGGAAGTAACTTAGTTTATTACAGGAAAAGTTGCAGATTCTTTTCTGCAACTCTCTTTTTTGGAAGAAGTGTCATCACTTCAGGTTTATTTTCTTCTTTTTGGATTTTTAGATTATCTGTTTTACTTTCCTCTTTTAAGATTATCTGTTTTTATCTTCGATCTTATGATTTCTCTATTATTTTCTACCATTAAACTATCATTAAACTACCTCAATTATATATGTAAGTAAATTTTATATTTGAATTGAAAATAATTTAGAGGATTTAAAGTCCAGCTTTTGGCTAACCAGAAAACTCAATTTACAGGATACTTTTCAAGCTGCATGTTTCTGGTCTCCGGGAAATGGAGGGCAAATCACTGGACTCTCAAACTGACCCTTAGTCAACTGACCCTTAGTCAACTGAGTCCAAAAAATTGGCTCCTGAACGGACTTTTGGGAAAAAGAGTTTGAACTGGCTGGTTAAGCTTCATTTTTCACTTAACAGGTTCTGAGACCTTAAGCTCCTTTAAAATTATAAAATAACCCCCGAAGAGTATAAGATAACCCCCCTAAGAGGTAGTGGAAGGTGTACTGCAATAACTGCGGATTAAAAATAGATCCGGAAGACTTTTTTTGTTCAGGTTGCGGAAAGAGAATTAAAAACAAACCTGATATAGAGAGTTCTGAACCTGAGATGAAGGATTTCGAGTCCGAAACCTCTACTTCCCGAAAACTCAATTTTACTAAAACAGTATTCTTCTCTTTTAATAACCATAAAATACCCATCCACAGGTGTATTTTTAAAGGGATCTGGATTGTGGCTTTAATTTGTATTTTAGGAACCTTATTGACTGCATATTCAACTTTTGCCCTTGGCTCTAATGAATATCCTGGTGCAAACAGTCCTATATCACAGGACCGGATACAGACTGATAAAAATATCCGGTTATGCGAGCAAATAGCAACCGAGTACTCCAATAGCCACACATATTCAAAAGATGATGTTTATGACTGCGACAACATGGCCCAGGACGTCTGGAACATGTTAAAGGCAAAAGGCATTAACTCAAGAATAGCAGTCGGAAATTTTGAATCTGCAGGCGATAGTATAATTGCAAATGGGAAAACTGTCCATAAAAGCCCTGATTCCGGGAACCTTGGTGAGATTGAAGTTCCTGGCCGTACATATAATGTGTCGAACTCGAGCACCATTGACGGCTTCAATCATGCATGGGTTCTGGCTGAAGTTTCTCCGGGTTCATGGTTAGCCGTAGAATGTACTGGTGGGTATATTGTTTATAGTGATGAAAACGAAATGTACTACCAGGGACTGACCTTCAGTAACCCGGGGAACTATAGAGATTTCCTTTCCCTATACAGGGACTGGAAAATAAAGGCTCTTGACTATGAGAACGAAAGATCCTATTATAACGAACTTATAAAGACGTACAATAACGCAAGCCAGTCCGAACAGATTGCCATGAAAAGCGGGATTGACGTCGCTCAACGCACACTTCATGAAAAAGAGCAGGCGTTCCTTAAAACAGACTCGGAACTGAATGCCTTACTGCGGTACGGATAAATATTCATTTTTTTATATAATCACTCTTTTCAATATCTTATTACTCCAATATATTACTATTTCAATATATTACTATTTTAATATAGTACCATTTTAATATATTACTATTTCAATATATTACTATTTCAATATATTACTATTTCAATATATTACTATTTCAATATATTACTATTTCAATATGCACTTCCCGTGCTTTAAGACTCCCTTTTCAGGAGGGAAGTCTCCTTTCTTATCTATATCTCAGCAGGCAAGCTCTCAGATTTCCCCATAAAAGCGCCGGTAATCCTCGATAGCTTTTCTTGCCTGTTCAGGAAATTCTTTTCTCAGGTATTCAACGAACTCATCCCTTGACTCAGTTTCTTTGAGGACTTCAAGCATACTGGCAACAAACTCCCTTGACCCGGGGTTTCCTTTCTGGACCTCAAAAGAGAGGCATAGGGCTTCTTTTGGGAAATACTTCCTTCGAATCCAGGGAGAAACCGAGCCCAATAATGCCCCTGCTTTCAGGACGCTGTAGGCAGGTACTCCGGTCCTTTCCAGCCTGTCCCTGCCTGCAAGTTTTTCAAGGTTTTCTCTGGAATAGGAATGGAGCTCAATATAAATTTCAGGGTTCAGGTCTTCAATGGCTTCGAGTATACTTAGCCCCATAACCTGATAGTAAGCCGGGTCCAGAGTTGAAGTATATTCTCCCTTTTTGACAAGAGGGATCAACGCAAGGGTGCCTTTTTCAGGAGGCTCTATTTTCATCAGGATTTCCGTTGTGTCCCTCCATTCATCTCCATGCAGCCCTGCAGCAAAGAGGCGAACAGGTTTTCCATGCCCATAGACCCTTAGTCCGGTCTCGTTAGCGTACTTGTCCGTACAGTTGTGCTTATTCGGAGAGAAGCCTGCTTTTTCATCAGCTTTCATCCGTTTGAATTCCTCTGGACTCTTTTTCTTCAGGCAGAAGTTTTCTTGCAACCACGTAAACCTCCTGCTTTTCGGAATTGATGACCTGCTGGATTTCAAGCCCCAGGTTCTCAATCCTGCTCAGGACTGGCCTCGGATTTTTCTTCTTTCCGGTTTTTATTACCTGGAGCAGCCTTCCCCCTTCTTTCAGGAGAGGGAGCACTCTGGCAAGAGCTTTGATTGAGTTTTCAGGCTCAAGAGTCATGTCTGAGAGAATAACATCCACAGGCTCCTCAGAGAGCTCTTTAAGAGGTATGGTGAAAACATCCCCGAATATTACCTCAACGTTTTCCCGCTCATATGCAATTTTTCCAAGCTCGCTTCTGAAATCCCGGCTGAACTCTATGCCTTTTATATGGTCTACAATCTCTGACGCAAAAAGGAGAAAACCGCCTGCACTCGATCCCAGGTCAAGAACTCTGTCCTCGGGTTTAAGGACCCCGCTTTCTTCCTGAATAAACCGGAGTTTGAAGTAGCCCTGCGGCTGGTCCAGGCCTTCGGCAACTTCTATTACATCATCAATTGAGACATCCCTGGAAACTTTTGTTACCACAGTGCCGTTAACTTTAACGTTTCCTTCATGAATGGCAGTCTTGGCTCGTCCCCTTGACTTGAAATGTCCCATATCTACAAGGTATGAATCCAGTCTCATGGGGGATTGTATCGGCAGAGCCTGTATATATAAGTAGCAAGTAAAAACAGGTAGTAAGTAAGAAAAGCAGGAAAACACTCAATAAAGTACAGTGCAAAAGACCGTTTCCCGGAAGGATAGATAGCCAAAGGTATACAGTTTTCCTTTTTAGGACTTACGCGGTTGAACTGATAGATCAATAACATTAAACTTTTTATTGTCTAAAACTGTGAACCAGTAACAAAATCGAATGTGCTTGATTTTGTACCTCAAGTGCATAAAACTCTATATGATATATTTTTCCAAAATTAAGGTACACATTGACATTGTACAATATTAATTTATCCTAATCATAGAATCAAGTTTCGTTCTAAGGCAGCCTGCTGGCAGTGTGCTGATTTTCTGTAAAATCACAAAAATCAAGAAGTTATTATTTAGATAATCCTATTTAGATAATCCTATTTAGATAATCCTATATAGAAAGAACGAATGATGCACAGTGACAAAAAAATTGGCTTTAAGTTTACAGTATTATTACTGATCTTGGTTAAAAATTAAATATAATTCGTCTGAATCAAAATTTCTTGGTAAATTATCAAGATCAATTAAACTAAATGGGATACCCAATGTTAGTCAAAAACATGAATCGGAATTTTAAAACCAGTTTATTAAAAGTTTAATCCTCTAAAATTTTTTACAAGTTCCTTCAAATCTTCTTTAAATCTTCTTTAATTTAAGCATAGAATTATGAATTTTTTTCAAGTTAACCGAAAGGTGGTGAGCCCATAATCGAGCAAAATTTTTATGATAACATCAATGTGTTGGAACATATTGAGAAAGATGGGGTCAAGATTGAGATCCTCCAGTATAAAACTCTGCGAGGGCTTAGAGACGTTTGCTTTGCAGAAAACCTGTACCATATTGAGAAAGCAGGAATGAGTCTCAAGCAAGTAAAAATCACCCTTAGAAACAGTGCGGTAACTACCGAATCGGGAGCTCTTTACTTTCATAAAGGGAATATTTGTGCAGAATGCAAGATAGGAGGGGTTGGAGGCCTTGCAAAGAAATTGATTAAGAATTCACTGACTGAGGAATCTGCCTTCACTCCTACCTATTCAGGTACTGGAGAGATTTTCCTTGAGCCAAGTTTCGGCCATTTCATATTGAAGGAACTGGATAATGATTCAATTATTGTAGATAAGGGAATGTTCTACTGCTGTGAAAGTGGGGTCAGTGTAGAAGTCTCATCCCAGAAGAACCTATCATCGGGGCTCTTTGGGGGAGAAGGTTGGTTCCAGACCAAACTCAGTGGGAAAGGCTTATGTGTACTTGAAATCCCAGTGCCTATGGATGAGGTTCTGAAATATGAGCTTAATAACGAAAGATTGCAAGTCGATGGAAATTTCGTATTCCTAAGATCATCCTCTATCAAATTTACTGTTGAGAGATCTGCAAAGAAATTGGTTGGAAATCTTACCAGTGGAGAAAGATCCCTTCATACCTATGAAGGCACTGGACAGGTCTGGATGGCTCCCACGCAGTCCGTGTATAAAACACTTGCACAGTGTAACTATTCGCCTACTGCAAACCGTATTGGAGACAGTGATGAAAGCTGATTTTAATTTTAATTATCTTGCAAGTACAGTATCATGAAAAAATTAAGACATTTCGAAAACTGAAGAGAACTTGAAGAAACTTAAAGACGAATTCATCAAAAACACTAGCAACTTAACAAACTGACAAAATAGATTAACGAGCTAAAAAAGAATCATTGTATTCGGTTAAGGAATCTGTTGATATCAAAATGACTACTGCAATCGTCAATTTATCTCGAATTATATTTATAAGTTTACAAAATAACTATGAAAAGAACACATTTCTGATAGATTGTATTTTTACCGAATACAAATGATTCCAATCAAAAAGTTTGTCATATATCATTATTGTTGATTTTTTCAGGTACTAAGAACGACTTGACTGAAAAAGGTGGTTACAACTGAGAAATCTACAGAGAAGAGTAAAAGTCAAAAATTAATCTCCTTTCAGTCCCGTCTTATTGTTTAAAATTACGCAATTTTAGTCATAGATTAGATCTCCTCCTACGCTTCCGCATCAGAAACTCTACAATTACGCCTCCAACTACTGTAACAAAAATCCCGTCACAGATTCCTATACCCCTTTTTGTATCTTCAGGCTCAGTCGGTGGGGTCACAATCCCAACCTTCTGAGCTTCCTGATACTCATCCAGCAATTCTTTATACTCAACCAGCAGTTCCTTATATTCAGCCGACTGATCTTCCCCCTCAATCGAGCGGACTGCATTTTTAGTCTGCAGTCCATACCCAACCGACTGCTTCTCCTCATATTTATCCAGACGTTCCTCATATTCAGCTAGCTGTTCCTTATACTCAGCCAGTTGTTTGTCCTCAATCGACCGAACCTCCATATCAACTGGCTGGTTTTCCTCCTCAGCTGGTTGTTCTTGAATTAAACCAGCCATGGTTTTTACAGGAGTGTTTTCTTCAGAACCCGCCTCTCCTACGTAATGATTTACCAGACTGGCTTCAACTCCAAGCATGGAGATCTCTTTCCCTAACTCATTGAAGTATATACTACCGTATCCTTTTGCTGAGTTTGGATCTACATAATACAAACTGAGTATCTGATTACCATTTTTATCTACCCATGTATCACAGTTCCATGTCGGCTGTTTATCTTTCACGGCATTAAACACTGTGATAATATAATTCTCAGATACTGGTATGCCAGCAATAAAATATGTTATTTCTTCTTTTGTAGGAAGATCTTTGTTTTCAGTTTCAGCCGGCTGCTCCGTCTTCTTAATTGGCTGGGTTTCCTCCTCAACTGGCTGGTTTTCCTCTTCAACTGGCTGGGCTTCCTCCTCAGCCGGTTGTTCTTCAGAACCCGCCTCTCCTACGTAATGATTTACCAGACTGGCTTCAACTCCAAGCATAGAGATCTCTTTCCCTAACTCATTGAAGTATATACTACCGTATCCTTTTGCTGAGTCTGGATCTACATAATACAAACTGAGTATCTGATTACCATTTTTATCTACCCATGTATCACAGTTCCATGCAGGATGTTTCTCTTTCACGGCATCAAATGTTGTGATAATATAGTTAGAAGATACTGGTATACCAGAAATAAATTCAGTTATTTCTTCTTTTGTCGGGAGATCTTTGTTTTCAGTTGCTGCTACACATGATGTCAGCAGAGCGAAGATTAAGAAGACACTTTCTATTTTTAGTGTCAGTTTCATTTTAACCCCAATTTCCAATCTGTCGTAAATAATTTGTATAATCTAAATGATGGCATCACAACGAAGTACAAAAACATACACATACCAGCTATGAAGAAAATGGTCAACGTTTAGGTTCTGTTGCAAAAATAATATTTCCTCAGTTTGATACTATAATTATTACCTTTGTGTATCATTCTCTCCGTGGTGAGATGATCAACTTTCCTAATTGTGAAGATTTTCACTGATTTTATAACAAAGCCAGATTTTTTGCAATGGAACCGATTTAGATATATGCATATGTCGCTGAAGAAGAACTTTGTGCAGTAGCTACCTTATAATTAATAGAGAAATAATTAAAATTAAAATAAAGGTCGTTGTAGCTAAATAAGTTGGATATGGTTTTCCTGATGTTTACATTTATACTTCACCCTTTGTATGTAATATTCCTCTTTTTAAAAATGAATTGGGTGGAGATATATTTTGTAAAGTGCTTTTAAATTTTTTCTTTTTAGTTTTTATATTTATAAAACTCGTTAAATTATGACTCTGTTCCAAAATCTAGTAATTTTTGCATTTTTTGATTGAAATCTTGAATTTCCAAGACGAATTCAGGATTCAATCAAACTCAATATTCGAGATCTTCCGGCATCAATCAATAGGTCATGTTCAAAGGATTGTGACCATTTTCAAAATCTAGTGATTTTTAATTTTGAGTTCATCACTAGATTCTGGCATTGTGTCTAAATTATGATGATTTGAAAGATAAAGACGAATATCTTCAAGCCAGAAAGTATTTCTCAATAAGCTGTAATAAGGCTCATTTAGAGGTCGTAATTTTATTTTGATTTAGTATTCTTTTCAATCAATTTGTTTTAGTAGTCACACGAAAACTTCTAAAGAGTTAGGATTTTTAGATAAAATAGGAAATTTGATATTTCATGAAATAATTCATGAAATTATTAATAAGGCTTAATTAAAGTAAAACACGAATTTCTTTAAATTAACTTATTGAAATTCCTTTAGAGCCTTCCGAAAAGTCAAAATGGCGTCTATAATAGGGCTCTGATATTGAGTATCTATTCCAGTTTTGAATATGCCAGTTGCAAAATTGGTGATCACAGCAATTTTTGGATAGGCTCTAAATTAAACAGGTCCAGGAGCAATCTTTATTGAAAAATATAAAAAGTTTTATGATAATACTTACCCTTACTCTTTTTTGTCTTGAATTAAGTAGCCCTGCAGCTCTGGCGGCAAATATCGTGATTGATAAACAATCCGGACCAGCTGAACCCGGTCTTTTTCATACACCAAATTATGCAAACGATGCAGCCTGTGTTCAGGCGGCACTGGACTACTCAAAAAGCGAAGATACAATAACTATTTGCGAAGGGGACTATTACATCACAAAAGGAATAGTTCAAAAAGATAAAAGTCTGAACATAATCGGAGAAGGAAATGTAACTCTTCACATTCAGACTTCTGACAAAGAAATTAACGATATTTACTTCGGTGGATCACTGATCACCAGTAAAACCCTATCTTCTAACGCTAATAAGGATTCATCTCAAGTGGTTTTAACTGACGCTTCCCAGGTTCGCCAGAACGACTTGATTAAGATTTGGAAAAATGTTCAGTGGTGTCCTCTTGATTATCCTGATAATTATCCTGATCAAATGACAGGTGAAATGTATGCTGTTAAAAGTGTAAATGGAAATGTCGTCACTTTAAATCAACCACTTCTTAGAGATTACAGCTTGTCCGAGACTGTACAGGTCGAAGTATATAGACCTATTCAAGTGCATATAAAGAATATAAGACTGGAGGACACTGGTGCGACGATGTCTCACCATGGACTGGTTATGCAATATTGCAAAGACAGTTCTGTCACTAATTCCTGGTTCAATAACAGTGGGTTTGGTGCTATTTGTCTGTATTCCTGTTTTAATATGAATGTCAATAATAATGAGATTTACAATTCACTTCTCCCTGGAAGTGGATATGGTGTAAATGCAGCCAGCGGTTCGGCTTTTATCAATATCGACCATAATCACATAGAGAATTGCAGGCATGCCATAACAGGCAATTCAGCTGAACTCAAATCTTTAAATCGAGACGTTTTTATCACCGATAACATTCTGATAGGGGCAAACATCATCGGTGCTAATGTTGTTGATGCTCACGCTGATACTATTAATTTTGTCGTAACTGGAAATAAGATCTATCCGCAAATATCAGCTGATACCCTATACTATAATGAATTTGTAGATTATCGGTGGCCACTGGAGATCCCATACCATTTTGCATTTTCAGATGGTACCCAACAGTCTATTTTTTCGAACAATGAAATTTTTGGCGGATATGGAGGGATATTCAAACGCGGCGCCGTAACCGACGGAGTACACATTTACGAAAATAACACGTTCAATGGTATGTTAGGTACTATGTATGAGGGAGGAAATGGAATTGATAACACTCTTATAATTAGAAATAATACTCAAAACAGTGGGAAGTATGGAATTATTTTCCCCTTTCAGGGAAGTGTCAGGAATATATTAATAAGTGAGAACACTTTTAGCAATCTTTCGCATCAAGGGGTATATCAGAAGTTTCTAATAGACGGGTTAAATTTGGAAATATCCAATAATGCTTTTTCAAATATAAAGTTGGATGGAGTGTATATAGATGGAAATTCGTTCACAAATGGCGACGTGAAAATACAAAATAATATATTAACAGATGTGAACATATCGAATTCCTCTTCCGGAATCACAATCATAAATATCCAAAACGCTGCTATTAATGGAAACAAAATATTAGAAGCGTCCGAACAGCCTGTATCTGAGGAGCCTGTATCTTCCGAAATAGAAATATCTGACAACCGTTTGCGTGAGTCATCTCCTTATACTGTCTACCAGAGTTCGCCTTTTATTGATATCGGTGGGAGGGATAATGTCAGGTATAGAGATGTAATGTGGTTTGACTTGAGTAACTATAACAGTGACTCTCAGGTTGATAATGCGATCCTTTCTCTCTGCTGGTATTACCCCGCAGGAAATACAAGATCTGAGGACACTGTAATTGAGATTTACAGGCCGGCTTATGCCTGGAACTCAAATTATTTGAGCTGGAGTAAAAGGGATAAAGGAATTGCATGGAAAAACCTTGGAGGAGACTGGTACGATAAAAACGGTGCTCTTCAGGGCAGTACTCCATACGCCACGCTAACTTTTAAAGGTAGTGATTTTCCTGATAACAGATATTACGAGCTGGATGTAACCGATCTTGTAAAAGAGTATACTAGTGGAAAGTACGAAAATACTGGTTTTCTGATAAAAGCCCGCACAGAAAGCAACGATTATATTGCATTCTACAGCAGTGACTGCGGAAACGAAAGTCAAGTGCCAAAACTTCAACTAAATACTGTTTTTGTTCAAAACGGGAGAATTGTGAGTAGTGGCTTAAAAGAAGAGAACCTACTGCAGGCCTTTTTCTCATCAATGACGGCATATTATAAAGATGTCAAAGAAGACTTATTTGCTGATTTTTGTTAAATTTCTATTGATAAATATATGGAAATAAACAGGCAGAGAAGTTTAGATGAATAAGGGGGATTCAAAGTGAAATATCAACAATCCGATATTTTAAAAGAAAATGTTTTTATGTTTAATTCTGTAATTTTTTGGATTAATTGATGCTCCGTGTTCCAATTGTAGAATCAAATTTAATTTTAAGACACGCTCTAAGACCCTAGCTCAAAAACTGATTCAAAAAAGCCGCTCGAAATATAATAATAGGGATTTTTTGTTTGAGCCGAGAGTGGTAACAAGTATGCGAAGTGCGTAAGTTGATATAATCTTTACTGCCATTTTATACTATTTCAAAATTAATTACAGCTTTATTATTTATTGGGAATAAATAGACATATATTTAAATGACAATCTCAGTTTATTTAATGACTAAAGTGTCAATTTGAAGAGCTGGTGTACTAAAAAATGTTTAAAAAGTTCACATCCTTATTTCCTCTCTGGGCGGTTCTTTTATCCGCAGTAGCCTATGTATACCCGGAATATTTTGTCCCCTATAAAGGCTTCATTGTACCCCTTTTGAGCCTTATCATGCTCGGAATGGGAGTCACACTGTCAGTGGACAGTTTCCTTGCAGTCCTGAAAAGGCCTTATGTGGTCTTGCTGGGTACCCTGATGCAGTACCTGTCTCTTATACACATCTGACGCTGCCGACGAATAGAGAGGTGTAGATCTCGGT